>JBBRVA010000188.1:0-11287 GCA_038247295.1 Caldilineales bacterium
AATACCGGCCCGATTAACCAGGCAACAATCAGCAAGAAGCGCCGCCATACAGGTAAGGCCAATGGCGGATCCGCTTGCGCCTTACCGAGTTCACCCCATCCCAGCACCAATCCCGCCAGCGCCAGGAAAAAGATCGGTGTCAGCGGCAACAGAGCATCGGAAGGCAAGAAGCCGCGGCTGTGGCTGAGCAGCAGCGAATACAACATCGGGCGCAAAGGGGTAAAAGTAAAGCCAGTGCGTGCTTCAGCACTGGTGAGCATCGCCCACTGCCACCAGACCATCGGCAAGTAGGGCAAGGTGAGCCCGGCCAGCACCAGACCATAGCCGCGCCAGTGGTGACGACTTTGCGGCCAGGCGATCAAAAACCAGATCAGATGAAAAGGGATCAACAACACCATGAGCAGATGGGTATAGATGGCAAGGCTCACCGTGACCAGATAGGCCAACCAGGGGCGCCACCCACCCTGCGCAATCCCGTTTAACCAAAACCAGTTGGCCAACAATGTCAAACAGACGATAATGGCATACATCTTACCTTCTTGGCCATACCAAAGCTGATAGGGGTTGAAGGCAAGGAAAGTGGCGGCGAGGAGGGGGACAGAAGAACGTGGTAAATGGTAATTAGTAAGTGGTAAGTTAGGCGTGTGAGGTTGCAAATCCTCGCCGGTGGATGGTGCCAATGGCTGCGCTGTGCCGACGGTAAGACGGCGCGCAACCTGGTAGCAGAGTGGGATGCTGAGCGCACCGGCCAGGGCAGACGGATAGCGTAGGGCAAATTCGGAAGCGCCCACCAGGTGAAACCAAGGACGTAGGGTTAAAAAATAGAGCGGGCCATTTTGGGCTGGATCGGTAAACATGGAGAGCGTCAGTTGCAACTGGCGCAACGCAAAATAGACGGCATCTACCTCGTCGCGCCAGAGACTTTGGTTCGTCAATCCATGCACACGCCAGGCAAACGCTACCACCATCAGTGCGAGAAGCGCTATTCTTGATCCGTGATCAATGTGTCCTTTTTTCAACTTCTATCGTTCGTACTTTCTTTGAGATAGGAATTAGTCTACGGCCTAATCCGGATCAAGGCAATGAAGCCGGCCAGTTATCATCGGCCGCTGGTCCAGGCCGCAAGGGAGCCGGCGTCGTGTCGATTTCGTAGGCATCTTCATCAATTTCAGCATCGACCAGTGCATAACGACGGCGCTCTTGACGACGAAAGCCCAGGCCAGCCAGGATTCCGGCCGTCACAAAGAAGATCAAAGAACCACAGAGAAACCAGATCCAGCCCGCGGCGGCCAGCGCGGCGTCTAGCACCTGGGTAAAGAGTGGGAAGCTGGTCATTGGCGCAGCAGGCAACGCCGCTGCTTCTACAGGACGCATCGTCGCCGTAGGGGTGGGCGTCGGTGTCGGTGTTGCGGTGGGTGAAGGCGTTAATGTAGCCGTGGGCGAAGGCGTTTCTGTCGCGGCGGGTATAGGCGGAAAGGCGAGCGCAATGCTGGTCTCGGTCGCCGCCGCTACTGCGGTTTGGGTGGCCGCCACATAAAATGGATCTAACGGTGGTGTCGGCAATGGTGAATTGACAAAGGGTGTTGGCGGAATACCCAGCGGTGATTGGGGCTGGTTGCCCTGGACGCCCCCCACCGGTGTAGTGATATTGTTCGCTAGAAAGTCGCGAGTGAAGGTAGGCGTTGGCAACAGCGAGACAATCACTGGCGTCGGCGTACCCACCGGCGTAAAGGTAAACAAGGGTGTCGGTGACAGCGTCGGAAAGGGTGTAAAAGTAGGCGTACTCGTTGCCACCGGCACGGGGGTAAGGCTAGGCGTCGGCGATAGGGTCGGCGTTGGTGTTAACACGATTAGGCTCAGCACCACGCTGGCGCTGGCCGTTGTTTGCTGGCCTTCGACGTTGCGCGAGGTAAAGTTCACCAAACTGTTCAGATTGGCGTTAACCGCGAAAGGACCAAGTCCTGCGGTCGATTTCAAGGCCGTTGTCAGGAGATTATTCGTCACCGTCAAAACCGCACCAGGCGTCAACGTATAACTAAAAGCGGTAGTGACATTCGTGGCCGGATCAACAAAGCGGTGGTCGGTCAAGGTCGCCGCGCCCCGATTTTCCAGCCGCAAACAATAATAGATCTGAGTGCCAGCGCTTACCGTCACGCTGGCCGTGGCCGGGCAGTTGGTGGCATCAGTGCTAATATATTTTGCGATTCCAATCGCCGGGCTGCCAATGCTGACAACAGCACGCGACGACTTTGTGCTGATTTCGCCGGCACTTGTCGCCGCGGTCACGGCCAGAGTATTGGTGACCGGTTGGGTAACATTGGCTGCCGTCAGCCGTTGACTGCTGCCGGGAATCAACGTATTGAGCACATCGTTGGTGATGACCAACCGCTCTGCTGGTTGTAGGTTACGTTGAAATGTGCCATTGATACCAAGCTGCGGATCGTTGAGTGTGAACTGAACGAAGGGCAGATTGCCAAGATTTTGGATCGTAAAACAGTAGTAGATGGTCGAACCAGACGGGACACCAAGTGTAGCATTCCTAGCACAGGCAGATTGATTGATGCCTACCGTTTTGGTCACCACCAAAGACGGCTGGCCAATCGTTACGCTAGATTGAGGCTGGGCGGTAGCCGCTACCCCAAAAGGGCCGGTGGCTGTATAAAAGAGCGTGTTTATGATACCGGTTGTGACATTTTCGCGCCGCAATAACGCTGCCGGACCACCCAGCTTTACCAACTCGTCTTGCGTCAGCGCCAGCGTCCCCCCTGCAGCGAGTTCGCGCGTAAAGGTGTGCGTCAGGCCGAGGGTCGGGTCAGCGATGGTATGGCGCGTCAAGAGAAAATTACCAGCGTTGACCACCGTCAAACAATAGTAGACCGTGCTGCCGGATGGTACAGCCAATGTTTTTGTCGTGGCACACGTGGTGGCGCTTTCTCCCACCGTCTTGCTGGCGTTGACTGCTACCCTGCCCAACGTCACGACGGCTGTTGCATCGTCGCGGATGGCAATGCCAGTCGTCGGGCTAGACGCCGTAAAGGCCAACGTATTCGTGATATTGGCCGTGACATTAGATTTTCTAAAAAGCGGCGCCGCACCCAGATTGCTCAATACACTGTTGGTGATCACCAAGCGCGCCCCCGGCGACAGGAGAAGCTGTTCCCCAGCCCTGGGAAAGCTAAATTTCAGGCCTAGGGCTGGATCATCGATCACATAGTCACTAAACGTAATTTCTGTACTATTATGCACCGTCAAACAGTAGTAAACAGTAGCATTCGGCGGCGCAACTAGTGAAGATGTGGTGGCACAGAGATTTGGTTCCAGACCCACGGTTTTGGTAATAAAAGTAGTCGGGTTTACCACACTGACATAGGTAGAATCCACGGCCACTGCCGGGGTGGCATCAGCTTCGTTAGTTTTCGCGGTCCATGTTACTGTATGCACTTCGCTATTTAGTGGTATAGATGTTACCACCCTGCCACGATCTAATTTTGTATTAATTTTTGCGCCTTGTAGAAGCGCAAACGTCTCCTCGCCACCAAAAATATCGCGGCCATTATCAATTAGGCTATGGAGGTTATAAGTATTGGCACTAAGATTTTTTATTTCATAACAGTAATAGATAGTCGTATTGGGCCCAACGTAGAGGCTATCCGTCGACGCGCAGTCGTCGGTTAATGATACTGTAGCAGTCAGCACCAGATCACCTTGCAAACGCAGCGGCGCATAGTCAGCCTCCACTGACAAGACTGTCGATGGCGAACCAGGCATTGCCCAGCCGGCGGCCAGCAACAGCCCTAACAAAGTTGCGGTGATCGCTACCGCCAGGCTGCGGCTTCTCATCGTTGCCGCCAAAAAATAAGCCCGATCACCGCAACGATACCGGCCAACAAGAGCGTGACCAAAACCAGGCTGACGGGGCTACCATTGGCTGGCGTAGTTAGGGGTGGAAGATCAGTGGGAGCCGCCGTTGTTGTGATCGACAACGGGGACGTCGGCGGCGCAAGCGGTGAGGATTGGTAGCGTAGCGCCGCATGCGACACGGTGCGATTTACCCACATTGGGTTCAGATAGATCGCGGCGACGGTGATTAAAAAACAGGCAAACAAGAATAGCTGGCGCATAATTTACAAACGGCGTGCTGAGCTTCACAAAATGAATAAACGATTGGACATCCACTCCATTATACAATGAGCGATCAAGATGCGGCAACGATAGGTGGTAGTAAGTAACGCTGGGCAACAAGCAACGACGCGTGATCACCGACGATGGCTACGCGCTACCTCTACTATCAGACGCCACGCAGTGTGACATCTCCAGCCGAAAAGCTACGCTGGGCGCCGCTAGCGTCTTCGACGATCAGCGCGCCATCCGGCGTCACGTCGATGGCACGCCCGCTAAAGATGGCGTCCTCGACGCCCCGCTCGCGCACGGCGACCATTTGCCCTAGTGTCCACAAACGACGCCGCCATGCGCTCCATAAAATTTGATCGGTCGCCGGTGTGCGCAACAGTTCGCTCAACGCCTGGCAGAGCGCCAGCAGCACGGTGGTACGCGCTAGCGATTGGCCCGTATAAGTTCGCAAGCTGGTAGGCGGTGGGGCACCCGGTGCGGCCGGAGGCAGCGTGGCGGACGTTTGGTTGACGTTGATCCCAATCCCCACGATCGCGTAGGTTAAGGCGTCTTGTCCGAATGCGCTTTCGACCAAAATGCCGGCGGTCTTACCCGCATCTTGCATATTGTTACCTAGGAGTAGGTCATTCGGCCATTTACAACCGACATGCCCGCGTAGCAGTGGCGAGAGCGATTCGAGGGCGTCCGCTGCGGCGACGCCCGCCAGGATCGGCAAAAACGCTGGCGAGATCGGCAACGGCGGTTTGAGGATGATACTGACTAACAGGGCCTGGCCAGGCGGCGCTTCCCAGCGGCGATCCAGGCGACCACGCCCGGCAGTCTGTTCGTCGGCGATCACCAAGGTTCCCGAACGCGTGGTCGCCTGCGTTGCTAGTTGGTGCGCCACGGGCATTGTACTGGGGATGCTATGATGATAGTCGATAGCGTGGCCGACGACAGCGTTGTGCAGTTGTTGAGTAAGGTAGGTGATATCTAGATCCATGCCTATACTATAAAATGTTTAAGGCGAAAGGTAAAGTAGCGACCAACAAAATAAAAAGCGTCATGCTAATCAGGCAATACTTGCCCAGCATGACGCTTTACACAAATCTAGGGTCTACTTACGTCCGAATAGACCGCCGAGCAAGTTACTACCCATCTTCATCACATCGTCCACAATCGAACCATCGTTATTTTGATCCAGCAATTGTGTAGCCAAGCCACCTAGCATCGAATCAGCCTGCTGCTGTTCGCCGCCCAGCAGATTAGCCAAACCGCCAGCATTCAAGCCTTGTTGCTGTTGGGTCTGCCCGACCGCACCCATCACCAGCGGCGCCAACATCGCCAGCAATTGGCCGGTCGAGTTGGCGGTCAGACCGGTGCTCTGGCTTAAGGTCTGCTCGATCAGACCCTGCTTCTCACCCAATACGTGGTGCAGAATCCCATTGCCGGCCTGGGCGTTGCCACCCGCAGCCAAGAAGCCAGTTACATCATTCAAAACGCTGCCATCGTGGTCGCGCTGTAAAGCATTGCTAAGGGCGGCCGCGCCTTCCGGCTGGGCGGCGTTGCGTCCCAGTGCACCAAGCAACAGTGGCAACGCCGCACTCACAGCGTTTTGCGTGCTGGCTGGGTCTGTGCCCAATTGTGAACTGAGCTGCTGGACGGCATCGCCGCCCAACTGTTGGGTCAGGGTGCCCAATAGTGAATCCATACAATTGTCTCCTTAGTTTATGCAAATTTTATTTAAAACAGCCGCCACCTAGTCTAGCATAGCTGCGGAGGTTGCGCATATTGTAAGGATTTAAATTGCCAATTTAATCGTATATCCTTTGTTTACTGGCGATTCAGCGCCACCAGTGACATAAATTCATAGCCGACCTGCGCCGCCAAATGCGCCGTAATCTGCGCATGGTCGAGCGCCGGCAACACTTCTACCACGTCAGCGCCCACCCAGTTGATCCCGGTGCAGGCGCGCAGATATTGCAGCCCTTGAAAACTAGTGGGGCCACCGACTTCTGGCGTACCCGTGCCGGGCGCAAAGGCGGGATCAAAAAAATCGACATCAAAGGACAAGAAGGCCAGTGCGTCGCCTACCTTTTCACGCACTAGGGCGCCGATCTCGGCTGGTGTACGTGTCAAGAGTTCGGTGGTCGTCAGCATGGTGAAGCCAAAGTCACGGGCCAGTTGCAAATCTTCCTCGTCATAAATTGGGCCGCGCATGCCTAGTTGAACCGAGCGTTCCGGGCGTAACAAACCTTCTTCAATCGCACGGCGAAAAGGTGTGCCATGCGTATATTTATGGCCGCCGTAGTAACTATCCCAAAGATCACCATGCGAATCAAACTGGACCAGGGCCAGCGGGCCGTGGGCCGCCGCCAGCGCACGCAATTCTGCCAATGCAATGCTGTGGTCGCCGCCAATGCCCAGCGTGACAATGCCGGCCGCCGCCAATGGCCGCAATGTCTCGACGATCGCAGTGTAGCTATCTTCAATAAAGCCGGGAATCACCGGCGCGTCGCCATAGTCGATACAGGAAAGGATCTCAAACGGTTTTACGCCCAGTTCCGCATTATACGCCCGCAGCATCACCGACGCGCTGCGTACAGATTCGGGACCAAAGCGCGCGCCCACCTTGAAGGTCGCTCCTGTATCAAAAGGCAAGCCGACCACAGCCAGATCAACCTCGATGGTTGTTTGCACATGGGGCAGCCGCGCAAAGGTGCGCACACCCGTGAAGCGGGGAGATTCGAGCGAGTTCGCCGGTTGATAACGAGGCATGATTGGCTCCAGATGAATTATCAGGGGTTACAGGCTTTTGGTACTAAATGAACTGGGGAGACAAGCGGCTGATCAGTGGTTACTGGCTATCCACTTGCTTTATCACGTTCCAACACCAGGCATGCTTCCGGTGAGAAACTGACCGTTACTTCCTCACCCAGGTCGGGCAGCGCCAAATGCGGATTGTTAAAGGTATCCATGGCCAGCACTTGTTCGCCCAGGCGCACTTGAATGCGCACAATCGCGCCCAAAAAGGAGATGTTTTCGACCCGACCAACCAGACGATTATTATCTAACATTGTTTGATTGAGCGCCAACAGTTCCGGGCGTAGCGCTAGCGCAACCTTGTTTTCACGCACGGCGCCATTCAGCGCTTGCGTGGTGCGAATCTCCTGGCCATCCACGCGCAGCCGGCCGGTGGTGGCATCCACCACGTCGGCGGTCAACGAGTTCAGTGTGCCGACAAACGAGGCCACAAACTGGGTCTTGGGGAAATTGTAAATCTCAAACGGCGTGCCCACCTGTTCGATCAAGCTATGGTTCATCACCACTACACGGTCGGAAAGCGAGAGTGCTTCTTCTTGATCGTGAGTCACATAAATCGTCGTGATGCCCAGTTGGCGCTGGATGGCGCGAATTTCGTTGCGCAACGAAACCCGAATCTTGGCGTCCAGGGCCGAGAGCGGTTCGTCCAGTAGCAATAGTTTGGGACGGATCGCGAGCGCACGCGCCAGCGCCACACGTTGTTGTTGACCACCGGAAAGTTGGTAAGGGTAACGATTGCCCAGTTGTTCGAGTTTAATCAACCCCAGCATCTCGCTGACACGAGTCCGAATTTCGCTTACCGGTTTGCCGGCCACCTTGAGGCCAAAGCCGATATTATCACCCACCGTCATGTTGGGAAAGAGTGCGTACGATTGGAAGACCATGCCAATATTGCGTTGGTTGGGGGCGCGCAAAGAAATTTCCTCGCCGTCCATCACAATATTGCCACTCGTCGGCTGCTCAAAGCCGGCAATCATGCGTAGGGTAGTGGTTTTGCCGCAACCGCTCGGTCCCAAAAAGGAGACAAATTCGCCACGTTCCACGCTCAAATTGAAATCTTTGACGGCAACGGATTGACTAAATGTTTTGTTGACGTGGGTTAAATTCAGAAAAGCCATGGATTCCTCGTGGCGCGTACTGGACAATCAACAGATTTAGAATGGTTACAAAATGCAGGGTCGGATAGACCACTTATGTATGACGAATTACCAACGACTTTATTTACCACTTACCGTCCTCCCGCTATCCGACCCGTGTTGCCGTGCGTTACATATTGAATAACACCCATTGCGGCCCACGTCAGGGCAAAGCTGATGATGGCCAAAGCGGATGGCTCGTAGGCTTGATGGTTGCCTAACAACACCAAATAGGGGCCAAAGGCGGGCCGCGCCAAAAAAGTAGCCAGCGTTAGCTCACCGATCACCGTAGCGAAAGTGATCAGCGCGCCACTCAAAAGGGCCGTGCGCAGGTTGGGCAAAATGATGCGCCATAGAATTGTCACCCAATTCGCACCCAGGCTTTGAGCCGCTTCGGTCAATGTGCTCACATCAATCGCCCGCAAACCTGTGTCTACGGCGCGATACATGTAGGGCAGCGACAGCACGGTATATCCTGCAATCAACAAAATGTCTGTGCTGGCTGTGCTGTTGGTAAGCGGCGGGAGAATGGGGATACCCAATAGCGTGACCGGTCTGCTGTAGAGCTTAATGGTGCCAAAGACAAGCACAATCGCGGGGACGACAAAAGGTAGCAAGGTGATAAATTCAACAAGGGGGCGCAGATGACGCATACGCAAATGCACCCAGTAGGCCGTGGGTACAATCAATAAAATGCTAACCAGAATGGTCAAAACAGCCATGCGAAACGAAAAGGCGAAGGTACGCAGGAATTCAGGGTCGGTCAGCGCTCGTTCGTAGGCAAGTAAACTTAATTGCCCCCGTTTGGCGCGTAACGAAAAGTCTAGCGTGCCGTACAGTGGCAGCAGAAAATAGAGCGCGCCAACAATGACCCAAAGCCAACCCCAAAATGAACTTCGTTTCATCCAACCTTCCTTGCTGGCGAACCTGCCATAATACAAAGGTGCAAAGGCGCTGAACTGCCACGCATAAAATCAGCGTAACCAGCGCTCGGTGCGGCGCTGTAGCCAGGTGTAAAGCGTGATGGAAAATGCCATAATCACGACCATGCCAAGGGCTAGGGCGTACCCCAGGTTCGGGTTATGCAGCACATCGCCCCGCATCTGCGCGCCGATCAAAATTGTGACCAGGTTCAAGCGGCCACCGGTCAAGGCCAGTGCAGTGGCATACGCGCTAAAAGCGTTGCCAAAGAGCAAAATCATAGTCCCTAAAATTGATGGCAATAAAACTGGTAAAGCGATATAGCGCCAATACTGCACCGAGGTAGCGCCTAAATTTTCCGATGCTTCGCGCCATTCGCGTTTCAAGCCATCCAACGCTGGCGTCATAATCAACACCATCAACGGAAATTGAAAATACATGTAGGTGAGGGTCAAGCCAGCAAAACTGTACAGATTAAATCCGTTGCGATATAAATCGAAACCGGTTACATCGCGTAGAATAGCCGTAACAAACCCTGTGCGCCCCACCGTAGCAATAAAGGCAAAAGCCAAAGGCACACCGGCAAAGTTCGACGCCACACCAGAAAAGGTAGTCATCGCCGACCGTACCCACGTAGGTGTATTGCCCAGTGTGATGGCATAGGCGAGCAGAAAACCAAGCAAACCGCCAGCAATCGCAGTCACCCCACTAACGCGGATACTAAGCCAATAGGCATTGACAATATTCTGTTCCGAGAGACTGCGAATATTCTCAAACGTAAATTCGCCGGCACTATTTTGAAAGCTGCCCACAAAGAGCGAGGTAGAAGGCAGGACGAGGAAAGCAATCACAAAGGCAAAAAAAGGCAGGACGCCCAGCCAGTTCCAGAGCCAACTGCGACTGCGCGGCGTTGTTGCTTGGGCTTGGTTGACACTGGATATAGTCATTAGGTATGTAGTGGAAGTGATAGAGCCAGGTGATCGGGTTAGTGATTGGTAATTGGTAACTAGGTATTGAGTGTTGATTTACCCAATTACCTAATTACCAATCACCTAATTACCCATTATGCAGGTCACAGACAGTCTAGTGAACAAAACCTACTCAGTGCTCTGAATATCGGCGCCGACGACACTGTCCCAGTTCTCGGTGATCAGCGTCTTGGCGGCATCCAATTGGTCAGCGCTGGGGAAAACGGCGCCTTCAACACTGGGCAGTTTTTCCAACAGATCAGCAGGAATGACATCGCGGTCGCGCAAATCTTGTTCGCGGATTGGGTGGCAATAGCCCTTTAGCCACATAATCTGGCCTTCATCCGAGTAGAGGTGTTCCATCCACAGCTTGGCAGCGTTGGGGTGCGGCGCATAGGCGCTAATCGCCTGCACATAGACACCAGCAAAGCGACCAGTGGCCGGGATCACGACTTCAATCGGCGGGTTGCCGTCGAGTTCGTCGCGGCCGGCCAGGGCCAGGTAGTCCCAGGTAATGCGGATGGGGGTTTCACCCTTGGCCACCAATGCTTGATTGGCAATCACGGGTACCAGGTTGCCGGCCGCGTTCAGCTCGGCAAAGAAATCCAACCCCGGTTGGGCGTCGTCCAACGAGCCGCCATTCGCCAATGTAGAGGCGAAGACAGTTTGAATGGCCTGGTTAGAGGTGCGCGGATCACCGGAGACGCCGATTGAGTTGACATAGTCGGCGCTGAGCAGATCGCCCCAGTCTTGCGGCACTTCGCTAATCACATCTGTGTTGACCATGAAGGAAAGCACGCCGTAGTAATCGCCGTACCAGTACCCTTCGGCATCTTTGGCATCATCGGGAATTGTGTCCCAGGTGGAAACCATGTAGGGCTGAATCAAGCCTTCCGCCTTGGCCGATGCGCCAAAACTAAAGCCAACGTCGATCACATCTGGTGCCTGGGGGCCGGTGTTGTCCTGGTTAGCCTTAATCGCCTCGATCTCATCCCCCGAGCCAGCATCCGGGTTCAGTTCGTTGACCTCCAGGCCATATTTCTCCTTGAAGGAGTCGATGACTTCGCCATAATTGCACCAGTCACGTGGCAGGGCAATCACGCTCAGGGTGCCTTCCGCTTGGGCGGCCGCGATCAAGGCGTCCATGTCTACGGCCGGTGCAGCACTAGTTTCTGTCATAGCGTCCGTACCGGTCATTTCCTCGGTCGCCGTCATTTCTTCGGTGCCGGTCATTTCTTCGGTGCCGGTCATTTCCTCGGTCGCCGTCATTTCTTCGGTGCCGGTCATTTCTTCGGTGCCGGTCATTTCCTCGGTCGCCGTCATTTCTTC
>JBBRVA010000189.1:0-11258 GCA_038247295.1 Caldilineales bacterium
CGTTGCCGGATCCGTACCAGCCACGCATCCGGCGCTTGCGCCGCCTGCTGCGCATAATAATGGGCACTGAACCACGCCCACGCACTTTCCGGATTGCTTTCCAACTCGAATATGACAGGCGCAGACAATTCTGGTATACTTGGCATTAGGTGGCTCCTGGTGTGTTTGGTTATTTCGGCAAACTTATCTTCTCACATTCAGGGCCACCTGTCTATTATTGCCTATTTCTGTAACACTCTCCGTCGAGGGACGGAAACGCTCGATTCGTGTTCGCTGTTTGTATGCCGCCAAGGCCGAAAAGGCGACAACAAAGAGCTCTGCGCAAGCGGAGTTTTTTGTTTTTTGTGCTATAATACACCTATGAATCAGCGAGAACGCATCTACCGAACCCATGCTGTGGTGCTGAATCGGCGCGATTATAGCGACGCCGATCGTATCCTCACCGTCTTTACGCCCAGCCGCGGCAAATTGGCATTGATCGCCAAAGGCATCCGTAAGACGACCAGCCGCAAGGCCGGCCATTTGGAGCTTTTTACCCATGCCTCGTTGCTGGTCGCCCAGGCACGCACATGGGACATTGTGACGGAAGCGGTAACGGTGGAGAGTTATCGCCATTTGCGCACCGATCTCGAGGCGATTGGGCGCACCAGTTATGTCTGCGAACTAGTCGATTCTTTTTCCACGGCCGATGAAGAGAACCAACCCTTTTGGGATCTGCTGCTTTTTGCCCTGCGCGAACTGGATGAGCAGAGCGCGACGCCGACGACGCCTGACCCGACGTTGCTGTTGCGCTGGTTCGAATTGCACTTGTTGAGCCTGGCTGGCTTCCAACCTCAGCTTTTCCACTGTCTCGGCTGCAATGCAGCACTGACGCCCACGACTAATTTCCTCAGCCTGATTGAAGGCGGCATTTACTGTCCCAACTGCGGCAAAGGCCACAGCGATGTCGAAGCGATCGAAGCCGACGTTTTAAAGATGTTACGTTACTTGCAAAGCCACGATTGGCCCGCCGCGCGTGCCGTCAGCGTGCGCCCGACGATTCTGTTGCGCGTGGAAAACATCCTCTACCGCTATCTGCTAACGGTGCTGGAACGCCAACCCAAATCGGCAGATTTTATGCGCAAGCTGCAAGTCATGTTCCGGCAGACGAATTTATAACCGGATAAACGGTAGCGATGGAGTAGAATGGAGATTTTCGCTCTCCATTCTCCATTCTCCATTCTCCATTCTCTATTCTCTAATCCCCACCATGCACACCTTGTTCGATCATCATCCCTACCCAAGAGGCAAACATGCAGATCCGTGAATATCAACAATGGCTCGAAGCCTGGGATAAAGCGCGCACCTGGGATCAAGTGCTGCCCAGCCATACCCTGCTCCATGCGCTGGAAGAGTTGGGCGAGATCAGCAAATTGGTACAGATGATCGAAGGATACCGCGCGCCCAAGCCAGCCGATATGGAGCAGTTGCGCGCCGAATTGGCGCTGGAACTGAGCGATCTACAGGTCATGCTCTTCAAGGTGGCCTACCTCTGCGGCATCGACATGGAAACCGCCATGCAACGCGGCCAGGCCAAGGCCGATCAACGCTTTCCCGACCCCACCACCGGTCCCGCCGAACAAGCCGCTTACTGGCGTCGCTTTCGCCAATACCTGGCAGATGCGAGGCTAGACGAAGGACGAACGACCAACGACCAACGATAACCCTTTGTCGTTCGTCCTTCGTCGTTCGTCCTTCGTCAACTGTCATTTTTTCCCAGAACAAACGTGCTTTTCCCACTTGACACCGCACAAATGTTCGTGTATACTTGGGATACTTGGGAAACAAACGTTCTGATTTGGGATAATTGGGATAAGCGTTGGATTACTGGGGATTTTCTACCTGTCTGGCCATCGGCCTCCTTGGGCAGTTAGAAAAGTGCCTCCACCCTTCAATTTGCTTAGCGATCGATACGATACAGACGCCACCATTTTGTGCACCTGCCCCTAACCATCCTGGTTTACCCAAGCTGGAACATTGTCGTCGATAAAGTATCTCGCACTAGAGAAAGGGTAGAGCCATGACAGCCATATCAAACAAGCCTCTGTTAAGCAAATCACTGTCGAACAGACCAGTGCCGCACAAGCAGCTCTCCGACAGGCAAGTCAACATTTTGGAATTTATCATTTCCTTCTTCCGCGAACACAAGTTCCCACCGACAATTCGCGAAATTGGCGAAAAGGTGGGCATTTCCAGCACGTCGGTTGTCAATTACAACCTGACCAAGTTGGAGGAAGAAGAGTTATTAGTTCGGTATAAAGAGGTCAGCCGTGGGCTTAGCTTAAACTGGCCCCGTCTTGTCGAGGTGGGCATTGTCGGTGAAGAACAACCTAACCCAATGGCTGCTTCTATGGCGGCGGGTCCAACCAACAAGCGCACTCGCGAATTCGACCGCCTGCGCGTACCCGTTTTGGGGCGCATTGCCGCCGGTGAACCAATTCAGGTAGAGCCACGCGATGCTGTTAACCCAGACGACTGGATCGAAATTGCCGGTGGCCTCCTGGGCAACGAAGATCAACTATTTGCCCTGCGCGTGCGCGGCAATTCGATGATCGATGCCAGTGTGTTGGATGGTGACCTGGTTATTTTGCGCCATCAAGATACCGCCAACGACGGCGATATGGTGGCGGCCTGGATCGAAGGCGACGAAGAGACAACGTTGAAATATCTCTTCCGCGAAGGGAAAAATGTGCGGCTGCAACCAGCCAATCCTAATCCAGATTACCGGCCCATTATCCGCCCGGCAGAAAAAGTCCGCATCAACGGCAAAGTGATTTCGGTGATTCGCGTATTGAATTAGAAGGCTAGTACACTTGGGCGGAAATAACCATACTATTCTCCGGTGAATCAGTAGTGAATCAGTAGGACAGTGAGACAGTACAAACACTGTTCTACTGTTCTACTGTCCTACTGATTCACTGTCTTACTTACGCCCAAGTGTACTAGATGTACGGGTGCATCTCGGCTGCCACGGCTAGCCATTTAGAGCACAGCTTGCGCCAATGCCATCAAACCGGCGATATTATCCAGATCCATCCACTGTAACATGACGCGCTGCACGCCCACCGCCGCGAGTTGACGCAATTGTTCTTTGACCTCAGTCGGTCCCCCCACCACCATGCCTCTGCCGCGCGCCGCCTCTGCCGAATCGAAGCCCATGCCTTGCAACTGGGCCTGGGATGGGGCAGCGTCGGGGCTAAAAATCAACCCAGTCATCAGCGATCGGCGGATATCCTGCGGCTGACGGCCCTGAGCGATGAGCAATTCGTCCAGGCGCTGGCTGAGGCTGGCATAGCGTTGGGCGGTCAAATAGACCCCATTCCATTCATTCGCATAGCGCGCCACCAGCGGTAGCGTGCGCTGTTCGCCATTGCCGCCGATTAGCACAGGTGGTCCGCCGGCGCGCTGGGGTCGCGGCAATAAGATGGCATCTTGCAACTGATAATATTGGCCAGTAAACGTGACCGGGAACTCTTCGCGCAACAGGCGCGTAATCACGGTCAACCCCTCTTCAAAGCGGGCAAAACGTTCGGGGATCTCGAGCAGATCGAAGCCGAAGTGGGTGTGTTCCCTTGCCTGCCAGCCGGCGCCGACGCCCAGCGTGAGCCGTCCCCCCGAAAGATCATCCACATCCTTGCCGATGCGCGCCGTAAAAACAGGATTGCGGAACGAAACGGGTGAGACCATCGGTCCAAACTCGATTCGCTGCGTGTGGCTGGCCAGCCAGGTGAGCGACACCCAGAGTTCCAGCGAATCGATATCTGGCGCGTCGTTGTTCGTAAAATGGTCAGATCGATAAAGTCCGGCAAACCCCAGATCTTCCACGGCGCGGGCAATGCGTTGGAAGCGGGGCCAATTCAGGCCATTTTGGCCTTCCAGCATAATGGCAATGTCCATAACAATCCTTTTCTCTGTTTCTACGGGAGTTCAAGGCTAGCAGCAGAATGCCACCCGCGATTCATTTGCGGGCCAACAAAGTTCACTTACTGTTGTGCTCAAAGGATGATCAAAAACCGTGGTCGCCGCTTCGAATGATAGCTTGTGCTTGCGCAGCTTTCGAGCAGCTTTTCTCGGCTCCCACTCAAGTGCTAAACTCACGAATCTGCTTACCTTTGACTGGATCGCAATCGTTATAAATGATCCTCTTGATAGCCATTATACCAGAAACAGAGTAGCTACGGACAAAAAACAGGCGGGGGTGAGGGATCGCAATCCCTCACCCCCGCCTGTTTTTTGTCAGCGCTTACGCTTACTGCTTAAAGACAATCGAGACGGGCACCGGCGCCTCGGTTATCAATCCGGTGGGGCTCAGTTCGCCGCTGCTCTGGTCGATGGCGAGTTGAACAATTGTGTCGCCTTTCTGGTTCAGGGCGTAAAGCCACATCGCGGTTGGATCAAAGTTGAAGCCGCGTGGAAACTGAATGTTTTCGGTCGTGTGGCCGAGCAAGGTCAATTCACCCGTTGCCTCATCGATGCTATAGGCCACGATGGCGTCGGCGAGCGGATGATCTTCGAATTTGCGATTCGACCCATAGAGGAATTTGCCGGATGGGTGAACCATAATTTCGGCAGTGCTCTTATGTTCGGGGAAGTCGTCCGGCACCGTTCCGATCGTCTGGATCTCGCCCGTCACTTGGCCGCTCTCGGCATCAAAGGCGAGCGCTGTAACTGTGGCGGTCAGTTCGCTGATCACATAGAGCACAGTCCCATTTGGGTGGAAGGCAAGGTGACGTGGCCCCGAACCGGGTGCCATTGACCAGGCGTGGACCGACACTAACTCGCCCTCGTTTAATTGAAAAATCTGTACCGTGTCTGTCCCCAGATCCGCCGTAGCAATATAGCGGCCCGCTGGATCAAAGACAACGGCGTGCGGGTGTGGCGCTTCTTGGCGCTCTGTATTTGGGCCAGAACCAGTTAGCGTCACCTCGTTGCTCACCGCTTCCAAACTGCCATCTTCGGCAATCGGCAACACTTGGAAGGAAGCGCCGACATAGTTGCCCACCACCACATAACTACCCGTAGGATCGACCGCCAGATGCGCCGGAATCGAGCCGACCGCTTGGCGGTTGAGCAAGGTCAGTTTACCCGTTTCATTGTCGATGGCATACGCCTCCATCGAGCCGGCTTCTGCGCCTTCATAGTCGGCAATTTCGTTGATCACATAGAGCGTGTTCTGGCTGGGATGGATGGCGACGAACGATGGGTTATCACTGGGCACCGTCTCGACCAGCGTGAGCGCACCGCTGCCAGGCGTGACGGCGAAGACGGAGACACCAATCGGGTGGGATGCCTCGGCGGCGTCTGACCAGCCGCCCGGTGCGCCGCGCGTGTAAGCACCGACATAGGCGAAACGCGCTTCGCCCGTGCCGGCGGCTTCGGCCGGCGCTGGTGTGGGCGTTGCTTCCTGGCCCGCTCCACTGGGTGCGACAATGGGTTGGCAGGCGACTAGCAGGGCTACGCTGGCCGCTCCGCCGCTAAAACGAAGAAATTCACGACGATTCCACTTCCTTTGGTTCTGCATATTGATTCCTCCTGGTTGGCACATCTGAGTCTGAAAATGGATGTAGATGGATGTAGATGGATGTAGATGGATGCTCAAATTCAGAAGCTTGCGGGCAGCCTTGTATCGGCTGGGAAGATGGCTGGGATGGGGCCATACCGGACACAACTTTGCCTGCGCTGAGACTATAGCGTAAGATTGAGGATTTTGCAAGTGATGTTTTTGGATTGGTGTTGCGTCGGTTGGCGCATGTTTGCGCGGGGATGAATCCGGCGGTTAAGAGGAGCAAGCCGCCGGTTAATGGTCATTAACGATTTAATTTGGTAAACGTAGGCTGAGCTTGCCGAAGCCGAAGCCGAAGCGGCTTCGGCTCCGACAAGCTCAGCCTACGCTCGATGACCGGTTTATTTTGTTAATGACCATCAACCGTCGCTGGCGCCGCCACATTCACTTCTTGGGCGGCGGCGAGAATATCCTGCCAGGTGCTTTCTTCGAGCGAAATGCCGTCCACTTCCCGTTTCTGCTTGATCTCTTCTTCGATCTCGCCGGGCAGATAAATCTTCTTCACACCGGGCATTGTCGGCGAAGATTTGACCCAATCGATCAAAATTTGGATCTCGCGTTTGTACTCGTCCAGATCGATAAAACTTTCGATCTTGATCGCCAATGCCAGATAGCCACTGCCGCCGCGCGTCGGTTGCTCGGCACTACATCCAGCCCAAGAGAGACCGCCGGCAATTGCGTCGATCATCATGCCCAGGCCGTAGCCCTTATAACCCATTGGCCCGCCCAATGGCAACATGGCCGCTTCCCCACTGAGGAAAAGGGCGGGATCGGTGACGCTATTGCCATCCTTGTCGACCAGAATGCCTTCGGGCACAGGCTGGTTGCGCGCCTTGTAGACTTCCATCTTGCCGCCGGCGAGGATACTAGTGGTGACATCCAGCATCATTGCCGGACCATTCGGGCCGGGGACACTGATTGCAATCGGGTTGGGCGGCAAACGGCGGGCGGTGCCACCAAAAGGTGCGGTGAAGCGGCCGCCACCATTTAGCATTAAAATGCCAATACAATCTTGTTGTGCGGCCAGCGGGGGGAAAGCCCCCAGGCGGCCAATATGGCTGGATCGATGGACAGCCACGGCGCCAAAGGTGTGTTGTTTGGCGCGTTCGACCGCCATCTGCATGGCGGTGTAGGTGAGCACAATGCCAAAACTGCGGTTGGCGTCGAGCACCAACGAGGCTGGCGTTTCGCGCATCACCTTTTGGTTGCCCACCGGCTGGATGTCACCCTTGACCAGCGCCCGTGTGTAGTGGGGCAGGCGCATGATACCATGTGAGTCGTGGCCCATCAGGTTGGCTTCGACCAGATGGTCTATCGCAATGCGTGCTTGATCTTCGGGCACGCCCGCGGCGTGAAAGATCGCGGCGCCAAAGTCGCGTAAAATCGTGTGTGCAATAACAGGCATGGGAATTGGGTCTCCTCTTTGGGTGGATCGATCTTCGTCAATCGATATGGTATGATGGGGAAACAAACGTGCGTACATTATAACAACCCTCATCCTAAAGGCACAAGAGAGCAAAAAAGGTCACTATGATCATCGAATGGAATGCCCACATGTTTAGCCGCGACACGACGCGCTATCCCTTTCACCCGCAGGCCGCCTATACGCCCCCAGCAGACTATCTAGCGGCTGATCCGTTGGCAGATTATCTGCAGCATATGACGCAAACTGGGATCGATCGCGCGGTCTTAGTCCATCCCGAACCTTATGGCGACGATCATCGCCTCGTATTGGATTGTCTACAACGTGAACCAGATCGCTTACGCGCCACGGCGCTCTTTTATCCCAAAGATCCAGGCGCGCCACAAAAATTAACCGCCTTAGTGCACCAGGAACCCCGGATCGTGGCCTTGCGTTTTCATGCCCATCGCGGTAAGGAGTTCTACCTGGATAGTTTTCAGGATGAGCATGTGAACGTCTTGTGGAAAACCGCCGGTGAGCTGGGACTGATGATCGAGTTGCACATCGGCCCCAATTACGCAGCGCAGGCAGGGGAAGTGATTCGCACGTATCCAGATTTTCCCGTCTTAATCGACCACCTGGGCGAGCCGACGATGGGCAATGCGGTGGAATATGCTGATGTGTTGGGCCTGACCCAGTTTGACAATGTCTATATGAAGCTTTCCGGGTTGGATTACATTGCCAAGGATGGGCCACTCTATCGCCGGGCGCGCCCCTTTACGCAGTGGGTCATCGACGCCTTTGGTCCCGATCATCTGGTGTGGGGTGGAGGCACGCCGGAAATTGTCGATGCGCATCTAGCAGAGTGGCCGGCAGCCGAGCGGGCCAAGGTTAAAGGGGGAAATCTGGCACGGCTTTTGCAATGGGGCTAGAACCTGTTAACGAATTGAGTGATAATTGGTCGGGGATGCGGTGTACCGAAACTCGCTTCGGCCACACCCCATCCTCACTGTACATTTATTGCTTTGCTAACGCTCCTCGCCACGCCGACTTGGCTTACACCTCTGGATCAATGCCCAGGGCGCGTAGCTGGGCAACCAGCCGTTCGGCGCGTTGCCGTTCCTGTTCGGCGCGTTGCTCTTCGCGCTCGGCACGTTGTTCTTCGCGCTCGGCGCGTTGTTCTTCGCGCTCGGCGCGTTGGCGTTCACGTTCGGCGCGTTGGCGCTCTTGCTGCGCAAGTTCGACGCCGGTGAGCAGCAATTCGCCATCGATTTCACACCAACGCAGCCAAGTGGCTTCAATATCTTTATATTTGCCTTGCCACAAGGTGACACCCAGCCCAACCAGTGGCAACCACGGCTCGGTTATCTCGGCATAGACACCACCGCGCAGTTCCAAGATTAGCAACGTCTGTTTGGATGCCTGCATTTCCGGATCGTAGATAATGTAGTATGGGATGCCGAGACGGGCATAGCCGCGGCGCTTTTTATCCAGTTCTCCCCCCACGCGGTTGGAGACAATTTCAATCACAACGTCCGGTGGTTTGCCATACTCCCAAATGAAGTAGCTGCGATGGCGCTTTTCCCACACTTCGGCTGGCGGTTGTACATCCAGGCTTACGAGCACATCTGGTACATAGGGCGGCGTGTGAATGGCATAATACAGCCCCACATTGACCAGCCCCAGAAATTTGCGTTCCTCGCCTGGGCCCGCCCAAGATGCGTACAAACTATCCTTGAGCAAATCTTGTTGCCGCTCGGAAAAAATATTATCCACAGGGATGTCGTCCTCGGTGACAATGTGTGAAATATCGGGTTCTATGGCGAGCATTTCACTCGTTAGGGCCATCGTTGTCATGCGCTTTTCCCTTCACCACAAGTGTAAGGTGACTCATTCCTTTTAATAGCTATTTATCAACCAGTCTACCATGCAGCACGCTAATGATCAATCCTTGTAGTCACATTATTTAAAGATGGCACAATCTTCTAGAGACAAAACAGACTGCGATTATGCCATCTTTAAGTGACTTATCTATTAGATCACCCGATCATTGCCACCATCGATCGGCACCTGGGCGCCGGTCGTTTTGGCGAAGAGCGGACCGACCATCGCACACGCCAACGCTGCCACATCTTTGGACGTGATTTCTACCTGGAGCACATTGTTCTTCTTATACGCATCGACACTGATGCCGTAGCTGGCGGCGCGTTTTTCCAGCACTTCCGGCGTCCAGATGCCGGTATCGAAGACGGCGTTGGGATGCATCACATTGACGCGGATGCCAAACTGGCCCAACTCCAGGGCGGCGACGCGCGCCAGTTGCGTCAAGCCGGCCTTGGCCACCGAATAAGCGCCCGCGCCTGGTCCAGGGGCTGGCACATTTTTAGAGGCGATGATCACCACGGCGGGGTCAACACCCAGTTTGAGGTAGGGAATGGCCAATTGTAGCAATTGTTGGTGGCTGGTCAAGTTCAATTCCAAACTGCGCGACCAGGCCTTGGCGTCCATCGTTTCAATTGTCTGGCTGCTGGGGAACATGCCAGCGTTGCAGACCAGAATATCGAGCCCGCCGAATTGGCGGACGGTGGCTTCGATCGCCGCCTTCAGTTGTTCGGCGCTGGTCACGTCGCAGGTCTGGCCCAGGATGCCTTTTTGCGTAAACGCCGTGGTGATCGCGGGGTTGATATCCAGCGCCGCGACAATTGCGCCCTGGGCGTGCAACGCCTCGACACAGGCGCGCCCAATGCCGCTCGCCGCCCCGGTTACAAGGGCAATCTTGCCTTGCAAAACTGGCCCTGGCGCGCCCGCCCGCCCTTTGGCCTGTTCGAGTTCCCAATATTCCACTTCAAAGATTTCTGGTTCACTCAGCACCTGCCAGCCACCCAGCGCTTCAGCCTGTTCGATGGCGTGGATCGTATGATAGTTGATATCGCTGATAATGCTTGCTTCGCCAACGGTGCGGCCCAAGGCGACCGTGCCTTGCCCCGGCCAAATCGCCCAACGTGGGGCGGGATCGAGCATATTTAGCTTTTTGTCGGCGTACAACTCCTTGTTGCGCTCAAAATAAGCGCGATAGTTCTCGGCATAGGTCGCCACATCCTCTTCTACGTTAGACGTGATCATGACGGGTGTGCGTTTGGTGCGTAGGACGTGGTCTGGCGTCATCAGGCCACGGGTGCCAACGTCGGCAATCGCCGGCATGGTCGAGAAAGCGACCGCTTCTGTACCAGCGTTGAGTTGAGCGAGCGTCGCTGTCCCGCGCGCCTGGGAAACGGCGCGGCGTAAACGCGCCAGTTCTAGCAGATCGACTTGCGTTGGCGTCGTGGTCGCCGAGCGGGGTTCCGTATGCTGGGCCACATATGCTTCGGCTTGGGTCACAATCTCGATGTGGCGCTCGTAGCTGCGTTTGGCATCGTCGGCAAAGGTGAAGACACCATGATTCATCAGCAAGATGCCATCTAATTTCTGCCAATCAATGTCGCGTGTCATGGTGTAGACGGTACGTGCGAGGATGAAACCGGGCATTACATACGGCACGATCAACATATTGGGGCCGTAGATTTCACGCATGCACGCTTCACCGCCGGGCGTGTTCATCACCGCCACGACGGTGTCGGCGTGCGTGTGATCAACGAATTTAAAAGGAATGATCGCGTGTAAAACAGTCTCGACTGAAGGCGTCGGCGCGCTCGAGTCCAGCATACCGGCGCGCAAGTTTTTCACCATATCGGTGTCGCTGATCGTTTCCCGTTCGGCCATGCGCAGCGGCACACTCAGCCGCACCGGCGCAAAACCAGGCGCTTCGATCGTGCCCAAATCCCACCCGCTACCTTTGACATACAAAATCTCTTCTTCATCGCCAAAGAAGTTTTCTACCGTTGTCTTGACCGAGGTGTTACCCCCGCCGTGCAGCACCAGCGTCGGGTCACCGCCTAACAGGCGCGAGCTGTAGACACGCAAGGCCAACGGATCACTGGCAAGCGCGGCGGCTTTTTGATCATCCCATAAACTTTTCATATTTTTATTCCCTGTTACAATCGTGGCTTGTTACTCCATTTTTACCACAGCTACAAACCCCACCCTAACCCTCACGGCCATTAAGGTAAGAAACGTGGCAAGTCGTAGGTGCGGTTTGTAACCGCACTGTCTGGTTTGAACGGAGACGTGCGGTTACAAACCGCACCTACGAAATTCCTTAACGTAATGGCAGTGACCCTAACCGTTCGCGCCCAATGGGCACCCGGCTCACGTCGA
>JBBRVA010000190.1:0-11233 GCA_038247295.1 Caldilineales bacterium
AGTTGGTGGGCTCTGCGTGTCGCCAAAATTAGTAGCGGCCAACGCTTGGATAGCCGCCAGCGCCGCCTCGGCGTCTGGTCCAACCGCAGAAAAGAGCAGCTCATCACCCTGGCGTGCACCAAGCATAGCCAAAGAATTAATGCTCCTCATATTCGCACTTTTGCCACTGCTACTTTTAGCCACCTGAATTTCAGACCTAAAATGGCTGACAATTTCGACCAACCTTGCCAATGGGCGCGCATGAAGGCCAAGTGCATTGAGGACAATAAACCGGAGTGTTTCTGCCGCGACCAGATCAGGCATGGCGTTTGGCGATGTCAAGCTTATCTCTCTGGGCAAAACGGGGATAAGCTGTTGTCGCTTAGCCTCGAGCGCCCCACGTGCCTCGGCCATCACCTGCATGATCGAGCTACCAGTCATGGCCTGCACCGCCGCAGCTAATGTACCTTCTACCAACGGCGCTTCACACAAAAAGACATTAGACCTTTGCTCGGGCGTCAGAAAATCTAAGGCCGTCTCTGCACTCAAGAGCGCGCTGCCTAAATCCATCAACACTAACACGCCATCAGTGCTATAAACAGACTCAATTGCAGCCTGCACTTGGATGGGATCGGTGCCAATTGGATCGGTCAGATCATCCAGACCTGCGGCCACGGCAATCGGGACGCGGTCTTGGACCATCTGTTGGGCAAGGTCACGGACGCCTTCGCCTATTTTCCTGCTGTGCGAGACAATAACAATGCCGATCATGGGCCTATCGATCCAAGGAAGGTCGTATACGGCGGACGATAGATGGTGGTGCGTAGCTTGGGGGTGCTTACGAGTTGGCGCATTATACCTGCTTTGTGAACTTTTATTGCTCAGTCTATGCGTTTGAAACTGTATCCAACAGCGCTTTTAACAAAAGGTAGGTGGAGGTGGCGCCGGGGTCTTGATGGCCAATGCTGCGCTCACCTAGATAACTGGCGCGCCCCTTTTTGGCCTGGAGCGGAATCGTAGCCTGCATACCGGTGGCGGCAGCAGTAACACAAGCTTGTAATGCGGTCGGCAAGTCTTGCCCTGCACGGAGTGCCAATTGCAGTGCAGCCAAGGCAGGCATCCAGGCGTCGATCATGGTTTTGTCACCTGGTTGGGCACGTCCGCGTTGCACAATACCATTGATACCCGCATCTAGCAAGCCCAATAGATCCTCACTGCTTAATCCTTCTTTGGCAGCCGCAACCCCGGCGGCACGCATAAAAAAAGCGCCGTAGAGCGGTCCGCTAGCCCCACCCACATTGGACATCAGGGCCATGCCGGTGGCTTTGAGGATGTTACCAATCGGTTGATCGGCTACGCCTGGCAGTTTTTCCAACACCGCTTTGAAGCCGCGCACCATATTGGCGCCGTGGTCAGCATCGCCAATCGCCGAATCCAGTTCCGTCAGATAGGCGCGGTTTTCATGCAGAACAGTTGCGGTCTTTTCTAGCCATTGAATAATCTGAATTTTTGAGATGACCATTTATACTCCCCAGCGCAGTCCTGGCGTCTTCACCGGCGCATCCCAACATTGTAACATTTCGTCGTCGACTTTGACTAAGGTGATCGAGCAACCTTGCATCTCTAATGCGGTGATGTAGGGTCCGATCAGGTTGCGGACAATCTGAATGTTACGCGCCGCACAAATTTGCACAAGTTTGCGATAGATTATATAAAGTTCGGACAGCGGCGTACCACCCATGCTGTTGACAAAGGCAATCACGCGATCCCCAGCCTGGAAAGGCGCATCGGTTAGCACGGTATCGGTCCATTCCCCCGCCGTGCGATCCCATGCGCGCACAGTGCGCGTATAAGGGCCATCATCAAGAATCTCATGCGCCAACAGGGTGGTGATCGCATCAGCTGTGGCCAGGGGCATCCGTTTTTGCCCCGGTTCACCATGAATGCCGATTCCAATCTCCATCTCATTTTCACCGAGGGTAAAGGTCGGCTTACCGGCCGCAGGTACGCTACACGAAGAAAGCGCCATGCCCATCGAGCGCGCCGACTGACTCACCTTGCGCGCCAGATCTGTACATTGGTCAAGCGTATAGCCAGCCTCCGCCGCTGCACCCACGATCTTTTCAGCAATCACAGTGGCGCCAACGCCGCGCCGGCCAGCGGTAAAGAGGCTATCCTTGACCGCCACGTCATCATCAATCAAAATCGTTTGGACGGGGATGCCCTCAGCATGAACCAATTCGACGGCTGTTTCAAAGTTAAAGACATCGCCTGTATAATTTTTAACCAGAAAAAGGATACCAGCGCCGCCATCGACCGCTTGGGCGCAATCAAACATCTGGTCTGGGGTGGGCGAAGTAAAGACTTCGCCGGGGCAAGCGCCATCTAACATGCCCATGCCCACAAAGCCGCCGTGCATCGGTTCGTGACCACTGCCACCACCGGCGATCAAGGCCACCTTGCCGCCAACGGGTGCGTCGGCCCGTACGATATAGTGCGGGTGAAGATGAACGCGCAACTCGGGGTGGGCCAGGGCCATGCCTTGCAGTTGCTCCTTGACGACGTCGTCAACCCCATTGATTAGCTTCTTCATCTTGCGGATACCTCCAAATTCACTGTTCGAGTGACGAGATTGATTCAGGCAGTGGATTGGATAATTCTACCAGCAAAATATACATCGTCGCCAATTCCGCAGGCTAGCGGATTGGCGACGATGCAAACAACCATTAACAGCAATGAAACAAGCAAAGATGGTCTTTAGGCTGTCCGTTTTTCGTACTGTTTGGTCGCAATAAGATAAGAACGGTGGAGTAACGTGAGCGCACGTTCTACATCCGCCTCTTCACGGATATAGAAACTAATCCAGCCGCTGTCGTGTAGCAAGTGATGGGGTTGTGCCTGGCCGGCGTCTACAATTTCATGCCGCACTTTAGTAGGGAAGGGAATATCAACCATATGATCACCATGAACGTGGCCGATCTCGCGTCTACCGAGCAAATATTCAGTGCCACCAAAGCGGTGCGGTTGGGCTGTCATCCCTTGCCAGCTAAGGACGCGTTGAGTAATTTGTTTGCCTGCATCTTGGATTGGCATAATTTCCTCTGTGCCGATATATCTATTGTTCAAGCAATGCCAAACCTAGCCCCAACGCGACTTGTGCGTGGTGCCAATTCATCGCCCCGGTACTATCTAACCGACCAATTTCGCCGTCAATTGAATTTCACCCACGCCAGCCAATGCTTTAGAGACAGGACAACCAGCCTTGGCAGCCGCCGCCTTTTCCTGAAAGGTATTCTCATCCAGATTGGGCACTTCGGCTTCGGTATTCAACTCGATCAGCGTAATCGCTGGACCTGCCCCTAAATGGACTTTGGCAGTCGTATGGACACGGGTTGGGGTGTAGCCAGCATTGGTGAGCAGGGCTGAGAGGAACATAGAAAAACAACCGGCGTGGGCAGCACCGATCAATTCTTCGGGGTTGGTGCCAGGGCCTTCTTCAAAGCGCGATGCGTAGCTGAATGGACCTTCATACGCACCACTGCCTAGTTTCATCGTACCGGCGCCTTCTTTGAGTGTGCCTTGCCAGACGGCTTCTGCATTGCGAACGGCCATAGTAATCTCTCCTTTGGGATTGGTAAATGGAAAAATCGTTGATATGCCAATCAAGTACGGGGCTTACAACCGAAAGTTGATCGCACCCTTGCCCAATTGTAACACATGCTTGCCATCTTACCATCCGGCAGTGCATCAACTTGTCACCCATATTCCCATCATTCGTGGAACTGGCGGCGCACTTTAGAAGACGCGGAAGAAGCCACAAGGCAGCTGCTATCGGTTTGCAAAGGTCACAGTTCTTCATGCAACAAGCCTGATTCTTGCAAATCAGACTTGTTGGTCTATACGCCTTGATGTGCTATAGTTCAGTGCGCTATCGGATCGCCACTCCATCAAGCTCGGCACTTAAATTGTCTGCAACAAGGGAATCAGCCGCCGCCCGATCATCGTATCGCGATAGCGGCGACAAAGTGCAACCACGGTTCCGACATCGATCAATTCACTCACATTTTCAGCATAGCGGTCGATCTGCTGATTGACTTCGCTAAGATAGATCCGAGCGGAACGTTCATGACAGCGTAATGCTTTAGCAACCTGGCCTACAGTAAATGCGTTTGCCATAATCGTACTCCTTTGTGGCATAGACAGATGAAAATGATAGACCGTGTGACGAACTTGTACAGACGATTTATACGACAGGTTGTACAAGGGTGGTTATTTGGGTGATAGTACAACCACATGGCCTCATCATACTCAAAAATGAGCGCCGCTGCGCGCCCGATCTCAGACGAAAGTTGTACGCTATGCCCACTTCTGCAACGATTTTGATTACGGGGGCCACCGATGGACTTGGCCTGGCACTTGCGCGTCTCTACCATCAACAAGGCGCAAGGTTGGTTTTGATTGGACGTCGCCCACTTGCCGAACTAGATGGAACCTTCTTCCACGCTGATAACTACTGTCAGGTTGATTTAGCCAGGCAAGATTGCGCTATCACCGTCTCATTATGGCTACACGAAAGAAAGATTAAAGTCCTCCACTTGCTGATTCATAACGCAGCGACGGGCTATGTGGGAGCGTTGGCCGATCAGACGACGGAAAACATTCGCCAAGTTGTCAATGTCAACCTGCACGCGCCCGTGGCCCTCACCCATGCCCTATTGCCTTATGTTGAAGCGGCACATGGCAAGCTTGTCTTTATCGGCTCCGTGGCGGCGGCGCGCGCTGGCCCCACTTATGCCGTCTACACAGCCACCAAAGCAGCACTCACCAGCTTTGCGCGCCACCTTCAGATCGAGCTAGCCGCCGCCCACAGCCAGGCGAAGGTCCAAATTATTCACCCAGGTGCAATACGCACAAATTTGCAGGCCAAGAGCGGCGCAAACATAGAGCAGATGCAGTGGCGCACTTTTCCAACCCCAGAAACAATTGCGGCCCAGATTGCCCAGGCTATCACGGGCAGCCAGCGCACAGTGACGATTGGGATAGTCAATCGTTGGCTCACGCTGAGCAGTCACCATTTCCCAGCCCTGATCGACTGGTGGATCGGGCAAAATGGCCGCGCTCGCACCCAAGGTTGGCAATTAGGGGTAAAAAATCTCTTCCCCATTAAAACAGCACCACGGGATCCGCATCCGCATTGCTTGATCACTGGCGCCGCCGCCGGGATTGGTAAAGCGCTGGCCCAAAGCTTTGCCAAAGCGGGTTATACAATTACAGGCATCGACAACGATGCCGAACAGGCCATGCGCACGCAGGCCGAGCTAATCAACGCCGGCGACGCCGCGCGCTTTGCGTTGGCCGACTTGGGCCAACAAACCGATTTAGATCGTATGCTCGACGCGATTGAAAATCGTCCGCCGATCAACGTCCTGATTCACAATGCCGGCATCAACGCCATCGGTCCATTTGCACTGTCGGATCTGGCACGACAACGGGCGGTGATCGAGGTAAATTTGACGGCACCGCTCGTATTAACCGCAGCCCTCTTACGTCAAGAGCAGTTGATCCCAGGCAGTTCATTGGCCTTTATTTCATCACTCTCACACTTTGTCAGCTATCCCGGCGCCGCCGTCTATGCCGCCAGCAAAGATGGCATTGCCGCCTATGCACGTAGCCTTGCCCTTGCGCTGACGCCCCAACAAATGCATGTACTTACCGTTTTTCCGGGCCCGACGCGCACCGAACATGCGCGACGCTACAGCCCAGACAACAGCCGCGAAGGACGACGCATGCCCCCAGAACAACTGGCACAGCAGATCCTAGTTGCGGTACAGCGCCGTCGCCGTACGCTAATTCCTGGTCTGGGTAATCGGGTCTTCGCCAGGTTCGGCCACTGGTTCCCGCACCAGAGCGAACAGATCATGCGGCGCATCATCCTCGATAAGTTGGCACTTGATACGCGCAGTGAATAATAAAGGGGCGACAAATAAGCGAAAATTTTACACAACCATAACATGGCGCAAATCGGATTTAAATGATATTCGGGTAAAATTTTCACAGAGTCACCTGGTAACCCCCTTCCGGTGCACAGTGGTTGCGTTGCATAAGAAGATTGCAACCGACAGCCGCTCTACGCCTTATAATTTATAGATTATCAATGCAACAAGGTCACACGGCATGGGAAGATTGCGTGTGGCCTTGTTGCATTAATTTGACAATCAACGCGCCATCCGGCAAGATTAAACACCGAATGTCGTCGCCGACCAGAGCGCGACGACGAATGCACATAGTGCGCGCTATTTACCCTCTACCAGGAGCACTCGCTTATGCAACTACTCATCATCGGTGGCACGGTTTTTGTGGGTCGACATCTTGTGGAAGCCGCGCAGGCGCGCGGCCATACGATCACCCTCTTCAACCGCGGCCAACACAATGCGGATCTCTTTCCCCAGGTGGAAAAGCTGCGCGGTGACCGCACGCAAGATTTTGCCGCGCTGGCCGGACGGCACTGGGATGCGGTGATCGACACCTGTGGTTACGTACCACGCCACGTCCACGCCTCGGCGACGGCGCTGGCTGGCAGCGTTGATCACTACACTTTTATCTCCAGCATTTCGGTCTACAGTGAGTTTAGCCAACCGGGTATTGATGAAAATTCGACGGTCGGCACGCTGGCGGATGAAAGTTGCGTGGCATCAAGCGCAAGCATAAAAAAAGGTCCGTCATGGGAGCACATGACGGACCCGCACACCAAGGAGGAGAAAACCAACCTTTCAACCTCCAAACCCTTATTCAACCCGCTGATTAGCGTAACACAATTTGCGGTGCTTGCCATCGGTCATCCTACGTAACTTTTCAAATATATTTCGTTAAGGTTGGTCTACGTATGCGCAACGCATGGAATCAGATCAGCGCCAGCTACCAGACGCGGCAGCAAATCCAGACCGTGAGCGCGCACTACGGACCATTAGCGCCACCAGAATCCGAGTTACAACTATTAGGCGATGTCAGTGGCTTGCGGATTCTGGAATTGGGCTGCGGCGGCGGCCAAACTAGTATCGCCTTTGCGCAACAAGGCGCCACGGTGGTGGGCGTTGATATTAGCGATCAGCAATTGCGCTTTGCGCGTACCCTGGCCGCCCAGGCAGGCGTTGCAGTGGCCTTTGTGCAAGGCGATATTAGCGTGTTGCCAAACTTTCAAGCAGGCGCATGGGACCTGATCTTCAGCACCTATACGTTGCAATATGTGGAAGATTTGCCCCTCTGTCTGGCTGAATGCTGGCGTCTGCTGCGGCATCGCGGACGATTGGTCTTTAGCTTAGATCATCCGCTGCGCGATTGTTTTTTTGATCTGGAAGAAGATGAGCTAGCGCCCTATCCGGTCCGCAATTATTTTGATAACACCCCCCTGCGTTGGCGTTTTCCTGAGACTAATGTGACGCTCCACTCGCACCATTTGACGCTTGCGCAATGGATCGATCAATTATCGAGCAGCAATTTTCAGCTCTGCCGCTTGGTCGAGCCGATGCCACCGCCAGCTGTGCTAGACGAACTTTGGCCGCTGGATAGCGCCTATAGCACCCTACGCAACATCCCACAAACGGTTATTTTTGTGGCAAAAAAGCTCTTCAAAGAAGAACTACCGCTGGCTGAGCTTGTCGAAGCCGGCTTCGACAAGCTCAGCCAGCGGTAGAATAGTGATTTTTGCGTAAATCCTATCAAAAAAGAAGAACATGCATAGAATCGATGATTGGAATATGAACCAGGAAGTCTTAACCCTGCCCACCGCAGCGACGATTGTGGAAATTCGGCAGGAAAATTACCGGACGAAAACGTTTGTCCTCGATGCCAAGTTAGCCGCCTATCCCGGCCAGTTTGTGATGGCGTGGTTGCCGCGCTTTGATGAAAAACCGTTCTCACTGGTCGATTGTAACCCCGTCACGTTGATGATTACGGCGGTGGGTCCATTTAGCCGCTTGATGCACGAAAAAACACTCGGTGACCGCGTCTGGATCCGCGGACCCTTTGGCCAGGGCTTTCAAGTGCCGCCCGCACAGAAAAAACTCGTCCTTGTCGGCGGCGGCTATGGGGTTGCTCCGCTCCATTGGTTAGCACGCACCCAACTGGGCCACGCCCACCAGATCACAACCATCATTGGGGCGCGCACGGGGCAGGACATTCTGTACGCCGATCACTTTCTTGCACTGCAAAAAGATCAAGCCAACAATTCGCCCTATGTCACCCAGATCACCACGGAAGATGGCAGCCAGGGTAGCCAAGGCCGTGTGACCGATGCACTTGCCCCTTTGCTAAGCATCGGTGCAGTGGATGGCATCTACGCCTGCGGACCGCATGGTATGTTGGCGGCCTTACAAGCATTGGGTCAACGCTATGCCATTCCTGGCCAACTGAGTTGGGAAGCCTACATGCGCTGCGCCATCGGCATCTGCGGCGCCTGCGAGCATCAAGGCAGCATCCTTTGTCTGGATGGGCCGGTGTTGACAGTAGGCAGTAAAGCAGTAGGACAGTGAGTCTGTGAGTCAGTATTTATATGGCCCTACTGTCCCACTGTCCTACTACCTCACTGTCTCACTGTCTTACCGCGCAATCCTCCTGATCCACCCTCCTGTTTTACGCAATGCAGACGCCTGCGGTTTATAATAGTTGGTATGAACACGCATCTTCAACGCCAATCGATTGCCGCCGTCGTCGCCGCTGCCGGGCGCAGCCGGCGCATGGGTTCACCGAAACAATTACTCGCTTGGGGCGACAGCACCGTGATTGCGACCGTGGCGCAGAATCTCACCGCGGCGGGCGCCGCGCCGGTGCTCTGCGTTGTCGGCCATCGCCAGGCAGAGATGCGCGAAGCGTTGGCGCACACCGCCGCGCAAACCGTTTTCAACCCCAATTATATTGAGGGTGAGATGCTCAGTTCTTATCAAGCGGGCATTCGCACATTAGGCAGGACCAACTGTGTCGGCACCTTAATCGCCCTGGGCGATCAACCGCACATTCCGGTTGCCATTATCCGCCAGGCGTTGGAACAGGCGCAAGTCACACCGCATAAGCTGGTTATCCCAAGCTACAACATGCGCCGCGGCCATCCCTTTTATATACCACGCCAGCTTTGGCTGGAGTTGCTAGCATTGAGCGGTGACGAAACCTTGCGCACGCTGCTGATGCGCCACCCAGACGAGATTGTGTACGTTAACGTCGATAGCGCTGCGATTTTACGCGATATGGATACGCCGGAAGAATATGCGGCGGCTCAGGGGGGATGATGTGTAGATAAGGAAACAGGTAGACAGGGAAACAGGAAAACAGGTAGGTTTCACCTGTCTCCTTGTTTACCTGTTTCCCTGTTTCCCTGTCTACCTGTCTACGTTAATCTCTATTACATACCATCCGATTGGAGTTCTAGCATGTCAACAACAATTTACCATCAACTACACAAGCTGCTCGACCAGGGACTCACCGTGGCGGTGGCGACGATTACGGATGTCAAAGGTTCTGTGCCACGCGAGGTGGGGGCGAAGATGATCGTTCACCCCTATGGCCGCCATATTGGCACAATCGGTGGTGGCTGTGGCGAAGCCGATGTGATCCGCGCCGGTCTCGACGTGATCCAGGACGGCACCCCGCGCAACGTACAGGTCGATCTGACCGAAGCGATCAACATGAATAGCCTTGGCGTCTGCGGCGGCATCATGAATGTGTTTGTCGAACCGTGGCGGAAAGAGAATTAGGTAGATAGGGAAATAGGTAGACAGGAAAATAGAGGATGCGCCCATGTTTCCCTGTCTACCTCCCTATCTACCTAACACCCTTAATCCAACCCTCATCCCGGGTGTCTCTAGATTAACCTTGCCCAGCAGGAAAGCAATTTGACCCTTATGAACCAGCCGGTTTTGCAGGCAGTATTGGATTCGATTGAGAATCGAGAGTCGGTGGCGCTGTTGAGTGTGACGGCAGGCGACGGCGTCTTTGCCGATCAAGTGGGTCGCCATACGGCGCTTTGGTTGGATACGACGCGGCTAAGCGTGGGTGATTTAGATCTGGGTGAGTTAGAGCCCCAGGTCTTCAGTGATGCACGCCAAGCGCTCGAGTTGCGCGCCCATCGGCATTTTGACTACAAGACGGCGGCAGGCGCGATCAAAGTTTTTGTCGAAGTACAGGCGCAGCCGCCGCACTTGATCATTGTCGGCGCCGGTCATATTGCAGTGCCATTGGCCGCGATTGCCAAGATCAACGACTTTGAAGTGAGTATCTTGGACGACCGTCCGCAGTATGCGCATGTCTCACGCTTCCCCAGCGCCGATCGGGTAATCGCTGGCCCTTTTCGCGCCGAACTAGACAAGCTGCGCGCCGGCCGTGCCACGTTTGATAATCACACCTACGTTGTCCTCGTGACGCGGGGCCACCAGTATGATATTGATTCTTTGCTGGAAGTGTTGGACGATCCACTGGCCTACATTGGCATGATCGGTAGCCAGCGCCGCATTCGCGCCGTTTTCGATCTGCTGGAAAAAGAACAGGGCATTCCCGCGCACAAGTTCGACCGCATCTACGCCCCCATCGGCATCGACATCGGCGCGCGCACCCCGGCCGAAATTGCCGTCTGCATTATGGCCGAGATGATCAATGTGATGCGCCAAGGGCCGGCCCTTTCAATGCGCGAGCAGATTCAGCAAGAGCGCGCAGCACGACAGGCAAGAATACGCGGGTGAGTTGGAATGGAACATTCCCCGTAGCCCAAGCGTTGATCAAACGTATGCGACACGCATGGATTGCTTTACCCAAACCGCTTAAATTTTTGGCCGTCACCCTACTGGGATTGGGTGTCGTTTCTGTGGCGCTCTATTTTTGGCTGCTGGCCGATCTGCCGCCGATCAGCGCGGCGGAGCGGCGACTTGTGCGTCCAACGACGCAAATTCTCGACCGTAAGGGGCGTCTGCTCTACGAAGTGGTCGATCCTGATGCTGGCAAACAAATCAATCTTGACTTGACCACCCTGCCGCCGGCCTGCATTCAAGCCACGGTGGCCACGGAAGATAAGCGCTTTTATCAGCACCCGGGTTTTGATCCGATCGCGATTGCGCGCGCCACCTGGCAGAATTATCGCGCCGCTGGCAATATTGTTAGTGGTGGCAGCACATTGACGCAGCAGATGGCGCGCACCCTGCTGATGGCGCCCGAAGAACGCTACACCCAAAGTTTGCGGCGCAAGTTGCGCGAAGCCTATCTGGCGTGGCGGCTC
>JBBRVA010000191.1:0-11223 GCA_038247295.1 Caldilineales bacterium
AAGACCGTGCCCACTTCCAACCCATGCTCAATATCGCCTTCTAGCCAACCGTGAATTACGCCGGCGGCCAGGGCATCACCCGCGCCTAGACGATCGACAATCTGGACCGGGCGGGCAGGGCGTTGATAAAAATCGCTCCCATCCCACGCCGCCACCCCTTCATCGGAGAGTGAGGTAATCACACACTTGGCGCCACTCCGTTCGGCCAGTGCCTGGACGATTGTCTGCGGTGTACCGCTGCACCCGAACAGGCGCGCCGCATCGCCCTGGCCACAGAAGAGCAGGTCAACCCCTTGGATCAACGGCAGCAACGCCGCCGCGGCCTCGGTTTCGGACCAAAGCTTGGCGCGGTAGTTGATGTCGAAGCTGATCGGGACATTGGCGGCTTTGGCACGCCGGATCGCCGCGCGGGTAACCGCCATGCAGGAGGGAGAAAGCGCTGGGGTGATGCCAGTAAGATGGAGCAGGCGGGTGTCGAGCAGGTGGTCCCAGTTGATCTGCTGCGGCGCTAACTGGGCAGCACACGAATCGGCGCGATCATAGTAGACCTGCGTGGCGCGCGGCGGCGTCGCAAATTCTAAATAATAAGTACCCACCCGCCCTTGCGCGGACCAGACAATGCCACTTGTATCAACATTGGCCACCCGCAAATGGTTGGCAATCAGGCGGCCTAATGGATTCTCCGGCAGACCACTGACCCAGGCACAGCGTCGCTCCATACAGGCCAATGCGCCCAGCAGGTTGGCTTCTGCACCCCCAGGGTGCAGCGCCAATGTTTGGGCCCGCTCCAGCCGTTCGCCCACCGGCACGCTGAAGCGCAGCATCACTTCGCCAATCGCAGTTACATCAAAACGTGGAGTGCGCATAAAATTTATTCACCATGGATGAGAGATGGAATGGGTGCTGGATGTTGGACAGTAGAGCGTAGACAAGTACATAGGTAAATAGGTAAATAGGTAAATAGGTAAATAGGTAAATAGGTAAATAGGTAAATAGATGGCAACTACCTGTTTCCCTGTCTACCTGTTTCCCTATCTACCTGTCGCCGCGTCCCAGGCGGCGCGTAAGGCACGGGCGCGCGCCGCCAGATCGTCGAGCGATTGGTTAGGGCCTGTGACCAGCGCACTGCCAATCCCGGCCGCGGCGGCGCCGGCCCGCACATAGTCGGCGATGTTTTCCGGTGTGATGCCGCCGGTGGGCACCAGATCGACATCATCCAGCGGGGCGCGCAAGGCCTTCAGATAGCGCGGCCCAACAATTTCGGAAGGGAAAAGTTTGACCATCCGGCAACCGGCGACAAAGGCCGTTTGTACTTCAGTTGGCGTAAAAACGCCGGGTAAATGTAAAAGATCATGCTGGTGCGCTTGGTCGACGGTGGCGAGATCCAAGTTGGGCGCTACGGTAAATTGGGCGCCCGCCGCGACTGTTTGCTGAAGCTGGTTCGCCGTGCGTACGGTGCCAGCGCCGACGATCAGTTGGTCACCAAATTGCTGACGAAGCGCGGCAATTGCACCCAACGCGTCGGTGGTGTTAAGTGTCACTTCCATTACAGGTGTGCCCGCGGCTAGCAGCACCTCACCGATGGCTAAGATTTGTTGACGAGTAAAGTTACCGCGAATAATGGCGACTAACCCCTGGGTACGGATGCGCTCGGCCATTGCACTGGCTTTCGATCCCATAAAATTTTCTCCTTGATTTTCCGGCTCTTTTATTTTTAAGTATATGATACCATGAGTCTGGCCTTGCAGTGAATCGCAGAAAACAAAAAAGTGGATGACATCAATCTGTCATCCACTTTTATCAAAAATAATGATCTACAAAAAGGCACGAATTTCACGAAGCGTAAACCTTAACGCTCCACCATCGGCAGAAAGGTTTTCAAGTCCAGATTTACGGGCGGGGGTGGTGTCGGGGTTGGTGTTGGGGCTGGCGCTTCACCGGTGGTTAACTCGATCGAATCGCTGCTCGTTGCAGTTTTGGCGCCACTGCGCAGTTCCACTTCTACGGTGCGCAGACCGGCCACCGCATTGAGCGTCCAATCAGTTTCACTGCTGAATGGTATCCATTCGCCCCAGGCATCGGCATCATTGCGCAGCCGCATCTCTTGCCAGGTTCCATAGATATAGAGGGTAACATCAAATGTGTCGGTCTGTCGAGCTTCGGCGTTGATCAGCAGTGGATAGACATCGCTGCGTGTGCCAAAATCCTGCACCCAGCGGTTTTCGTAGAACCCTACCCCCAGTTCGCGGTTGTTGCCTAAGATGTTGGGGCGGTGGCTAGCGCTATTCATCCAGTCCGCCATCACACTTTCGGGTGAGGTATAGCCGCTAGCAATGTTCTCGGCCCGCGGGCTGGGATAGTAGACTAAGATGCGCTCATACCATGCACAAACTTGGGCCAGGTCACCGTTGATCCGATCGTAGGTATCATGGTCAAAATAGTGGTCTTGGCGCAGATCTGCGGCATGATAACGGGCAGCATTGCCTAAGGTGTCGACAAGCTTCATGGGCGGTAGTCCTTGTTCGGCGCGCCGTATGTTGACAAGCTCTGCCACTTGCGCTTCAAAATCAGCGTTGATCACTGTTACTTGTTCGCCGCCACAGCCAGTAAAGTTGGGGGCGGCCGTGGCGATTAATATCCTTCCAGCCTTGCTGCCGACAATAGACAAGATTATTGCCCCAATGAGTGGAAGACAAACACGCTGAAAACGCCGAACCGCCGACTTGAATGGCGAGCATGGAGATTTCCGGCAAATCTGCCCACGCAACAATGCTGTATCCATATGTGGATTCTCATTTCTCTTTGGCTAAAAATTGTTTGCTCTGAAACTGACGAAGGCATGTTTTATGGCAATCATAGCACAACGTCCAATTGAATCCATCATTCACATTAAGTATATCTTACGGATTTTAAGCTACAAATGACGTATATTTGACAATAAAAATATATATCTTTCTCGAATCGCTGTTCCAAACCTGTTGAAAAAGTCCCTCATTATATGAAAACTTGTTATCGGCGCGAGCTAGTTGCGTCTGGTTTCTGTTTATGCTACATTGAATTCAAGCTTGGGCCAGGCAATTGACGTTATCCGGCCACAAAAGCACCACCACTCACTGGGCAACCTTTTGACAATTCGATTAGGATAGAACACTATGCAACGTGCTAAGCGGCAATTTGGGTTTGAAACGCGCATGCTCCACGCTGGTCATATTCCAGATGCAGCAACGGGTGCGCGCGCCGTCCCCATCTACCAAACGACTTCCTATGTTTTCGATAATACCGACTATGCGGCGCAACTCTTTGAGTTGAAGCAGTATGGCAACATTTATACCCGCATCAACAACCCAACTACGGCGGTCTTCGAAGAGCGCGTCGCCTCTTTGGAGAATGGCACGGGGGCAGTGGCAACGGCCAGCGGGATGGCGGCGCAATTCATCACGATGATGACGCTGCTGGAGCCGGGTGATGAGGTGGTGGCATCGACGCATCTGTATGGCGGCACCGTGACCCAATTTACGCACACCTTTAAGAAGTTGGGCGTCAAGGTCCATTTTGTCGATCCAACCGGGATCGAGCACTGGGCGGCGGCGATCACACCAAAGACGCGCGCCCTGTACGGCGAGACGATTGGCAATCCGCAGGGCAGCATCCTCGATTTAACGCCGCTTGCCGAACTGGCCCACGCGCATCGCGTCCCGCTGATCGTCGACAACACCTTTGCCACGCCCTATCTCTGCCGCCCAATCGATTTTGGCGCCGATCTTGTGGTGCACTCGGCCACCAAATTTATCGGCGGGCATGGTAATTCGATTGGCGGTGTGATTGTCGATGCCGGCAAGTTTGATTTCAGCCACTTTGCCACGATTGCCGAACCGTCGCCCTCCTACCATGATCTAAAATTTTATGAAACCTTTGGCCACTATGGCTTTTTGATGAAAGCGCGCGCCGAGACCTTGCGCGACACCGGTGGCTGCCTGTCGCCCTTCAACGCCTTTATGCTCATCCAGGGGCTGGAAACGCTTTCCGTGCGCATGGATCGCCACGTGGGCAACGCACGCCAGATAGCGCAGTTTTTACACGAACACCCCAAAGTGGAATGGGTGGCCTATGCCGGTTTGCCGGACAATCCTTATCACGCGTTGGCGCAAAAATATTTGCCCAAAGGTCCAGGCGCCGTCTTTACCTTTGGCCTCAAAGCCGCCAACCCGCGCCAGGCCGGCCAGCAATTTATCGAGTCGCTGCACCTCTTTTCGCACCTGGCCAATGTGGGCGATGCGCGCAGCCTGGTCATCCACCCGGCTTCAACCACCCATCAGCAACTGTCCGATGAAGAGCTGCAAAAGGGCGGCGTCGGGCCGGGCATGATTCGTTTGTCGATTGGGTTAGAAACCGTGGAGGATCTGTTGTGGGATTTGGAACAGGCGTTGGCGGCGATCGGGTGAGGCGGCGATAGTAAGACTATAGTGGCCCCTAAAAACTAGACCACATGATAGGATACGAAAAACGGAACATGTGGAGGGAAACAATGACGAAACGAGGGTGCGGAAGTATTCAGCGAGAAAGCCGGCAAAGAGCAGCAAGCCAAGCCGAAGTGGAGGCAACCTTATATGACAGGCTCAACATTTTGCGCAAACTCAAGCCACTGCGCCGCTGTCTGATTTTATCTATCAGCACCCTCAATTCCGTTCAATAGAATGAAAATTTCCTTAAAGAATCAGGGAGCATAAAACGATGCCAGCAACCTATTTGGCGGATCTATCCGGCAGCCGCGTGGATGCCGCGGTACGTGACGCGCCATTGGCGATTCTGCCGTTGGGCAGCATTGAATATCACGGGCAACATGGCGCGTTGGGGACGGATCTATTCCTGGCCGACGATTTGGCGCGCCGGGTGGGTGAGCCGTTAAACGCCCTGCTCTTGCCCGCTGTGCCCTTTTCCCACTGCCCGCCGGCGACTCGCCAATACACGGGTACGATCACCGTCAGCGAAGAGACGTTGGCGCGCTATTTGGAAGATGTGATCGGCGGCGTCTTTGCCTTGGGACTGCGTGGCCTCTTGCTGTTGAATGCCCACGACGGCAACATTCGGCCGGCGCGCACCGCCGGAGATCGGCTTGCCGAGCGCTATCCCCAGCACTTTCTGTTGATCGTCAACTGGTGGGAAGCGCTGCCAAGTGCGATGCTAGACCAACTGGGTTTCTTCTCGCAAAATCGGGGGCATGGCCACGGTGGTCCACTTGAGATTGCGGCCGCCGATGCGGCTCGCCCTGGCACGGTAGACTGGCTGGCCGCCGTTGATTTGGATGTAATCTCCCCGCCAGGCGGTGGTGTCGTGCAGGCGATCAACGAAGGTCGCCCGCGGCCGAACTGGCAGGGCTACCACGGCCGCGCCACCGAGGGCTCGTTAGAAAAAGGTCAACGCTTGTTGGAAATTGCCACTGAGGAGATTGTGACGCTGACGCAAGCGTGGCTCGCCGAGTTGAATCGCCCATTTTGATGGGGTAAAATCTGAACCGCTCACTAAAGCGAAGAATCAGATCACCGAAGAAGCGATACTCGACACTTGGCAAAAGCTGCCCAGAAACCCGATTGCCCTCGTGGAGAGCAAAGACAAGGGGCGGGAATCGGCCAACTTTTCTTCCGCAGCGTGGGATCCACACGCGCTGGCTAGAAGGTGACACCTATTATGCCATCTTTGGCGGCGTCCGTCCGGCCATCTTCAAGGCGCAACAAGTGGATCAGGGGTGCTGTTATGTCGGCGACTTCCAAGCGCCAATTTGTTTAGGATCACGATCTAGCCGAGCCAACAGCAACCAACTCTCTTGCCCTTGGCGAGTGGAGCGGTGCCGGATCATCATTCCCTTATTCTGTCGCATACGGTTGAATCAAAATCGATGCCGGAATCCCCGTTCCCTGTTCCAAGCGCCGAATCATCGCCAGGGTCAAAGGGCGCTTCCGGCTTAGTATTTCTGATACACGCCCACGACCGCCGATATAGGGTTCTAAGTCTTTGCGCGTCCAACCCCGACTTTCCATAAAATATTCAAGCGCGGCTATCGGCTCCGGTGGTGGCAACTCGTAGTGTTGTTTTTCGTAGGCTTCGACGACCGTCACCAGAATTTCAAGCAGGTCCTTTCCGGCGTCCCTGCTTCCACGTCCCAAAGCCGCTCAATCTCTTGCAAGGCGTTTTGGTAATCCTCTTCATTTTTAATCGGCTTGGGCTTCATCGTTATTCCTTAAGCATTTATCCGAAAACCGGTTGTGGATCCGTATCGTTTTGGGATACGTTCGGAAAATTATCCAGAAATTCTAACAACGTACACCCATCAGATAGCCAAAGCGCGTTTGAATGGGCACGCGCGTCCCTGAAAAGACAGGTGTACCACTCATGATTTTGGGGTTGATTGTGATCGGCGGATTTTGCATGATAGCGCTTTGGAGCATAGTCACCTCCTGACTTCTCGTCCAATCCTCATTATACTGCCCTAGCTTCAGCTATGGGGTGTCTGACGTATTCTTGAAACAGCGTCAGCGGCACATCCGAAACCGGGCTAACGATGGTGGTGGCTGGATTGGGATAGCTTGGGTCTGCACGCCAGACGTGCAAGTGGGCGTCGATGATCATGGGATGTTCCTGTGGGGACAAAATTTATCTGGAGCGGTATTTGATGAAGTTAGATTTGATGATAACGCCGTCTAGATCCAGTATGACAACATGGGATTGAGTCACAATTTCCTGCCACTTAATCCGCATTACAGTTGTTGAACAAAACCAGGAGGATGTTCACCAAGCGCATAGAGCACTCGACGTAGATTGACGACGCCAAGCCGATTCATCTTCAATGCTTCTACCGTTGCCCGACCAGTCGGCGTCACGCCAATGATCAGCGTAAAATCCTCACTCCACTGAAAATGTTCATCCCATTTCTGTTGCCTGGGATGATAAAGCGGAACGACTGTTCCATTAACCGGATCAGCCTTTTCCCGCTTGGTGCGCTTATGGCTGTTACAACCTTGACAGGCAAGCGCCAGATTCTCTAGCGTATTAACGCCACCCTGATTGACTGGAACGATATGTTCGACAGAAAACGATTGTGTGGCAAAATCGACCTGACACAAACAATATTCGCAACACCCCTGCGCGCGCTCGCTAGACAATTCCGTCGCGTGGAGACCTAACCTATTTCTTGGAGATGACTTTAACTTTACTTGTTTGGCTCTAAATGTTAGGCTGCATGGCAAGTGCCTGCTTTGTGTCAGAAATCATTTGGTATTGCAAGCGCACTGAATTCACGATTTTAAGTTATCAAGAAAGAACTTTTAGATATCTCAGTTGGAATGCCCTGAATAGCTTTCCAACAAGACTCCTTTTTACACCATTCCGTGATATTTCGTCCATCAGGTGGATTTGTGATTACTTGGTGAACTTCCCTGGAAATGAATTGGATTGCCTGTTGAAGTGAGGGTGTCAGGCTTTGCTGCTTCCATATCCTATTTAGATCAATGCCTTGCTGAGTTTTATAGCTCAGATAGGCTAGGGTGTAGGTAGCAATGTTGGCACGATAGCCACCAAACTTTTCATCTTGAGCGATTTTCTCGGCACCTTTGAACAGAATAGCTTTAGCTATGAGATGGATAAAGTAAGTTTCATCTGGCTCAAGACGGCTCTTCTCTGCTAGCCCGACTGTGAACTTGGCAAAGTTTTTCTGGGCACCTAAACTGACAATGTGAGGGAACTGATCCCAAGTGTGTTCAAATTTTGCAAGATCTGTCTTGGTAATTTTTTGAGCATTCGGATGGGTAAGCGTGAAAGCTTTTTGCTTGGCAGGAGTTGATTCACGATTTTTGGCATCGGCGTACTGTCCGCGTGCCCGTTCATAAAACCACCGGGTTTGGCGCTGAGTACCCTTAACGGCAGGTGCCCAAATAGTGCGAGAAAGTTCTTCGATGCGAATGTGAAAAGGGTCGTTGGCGGAGAAGTCGGCTTCACTGACCTTATTTTGGTTGTTGGCGTAGCGGGAAATCAGGGGCACAATTTCATCAACGCGCGCGCGATCTACCACAGTCAACTTGATTTGGACGTAAATCCCAGAAATGTCTGCTTTGTCTTTGCGAACGGCTTGATAGAGGGAAGCTGTAGTCTGACCACCATTAACAATCTGGAAATCACGAATTTCCGTAATGCCTTGTCCACCGTTTGGCAAATCAATCAGTTGTACTGATTCAGCGGTCGCAGAAATCCCGTTGTTATAAGCAAGGAAGCGATGGGGTTCTTTCAGGATTGTTTGGCGAATGCCTTTATTTACATTACCTTTTGCTTGCAGAAAAGAGCGAACATTGCGTTCCAGTAGTCTTGAACCGTATTCACTGTAGATTTTGCAAAGGATTTCGCCTGAAATGATGGCAACATAGGCACTGTAGTCTGCCTGGGATTCTGGCATAGCAAGACAGGGAATGACAGAACCGTACTGGGTTTGAAAATTAATTTCAATCGCTTCGCGTTTTTGTCCTGAAGTAACGCAGCGATAGGTCCGGCGGAGATCCCAAAGGTTGAAAGAATAGTTCATGCCATCTTTGACTTGGTTTTTTTTGGTCTGTAATGTGGTCAGCCCATCAGTAAAGAGGAATAGGCGAACATGGCTAAGTTGGCTACGTTGGCTGTAAATTAACTGTGCCATGTCGAAGCTAGGCGATGCTTCTTCGATTGATTGGTGATATCCCTTGTAGACTTTACTCAGAAAATTAATCAGTTGCTTGAAAGCATTTTCGACGGCATCCTTACGAACGGTAGTAGGATGAGGATTCTGGGTATAGATGGAGATGAATAAATCAAGCCGACCTTCATCTTCTTGAAGGTTGTAGCCATTGATTTTAATGCCACGGGCACTGTGATAGCAAACGTGACCATCTTCAAGTTCGCCTGCTTCGGTCAAATAGTCGATCATGAGGCGGGTAAATGCTTCCTCTCTGAAGGAGCCTTCATCTTCTTCAGTCTGATTACCCTCAGCATTGATAATGACTTCCTGCCGGAGATTTTCGGCAAAGCGAGTCAGTTCTAGATCGTCACTACTCACGGCAGACCTCCAATCAGATCAATGACTTCTGATTCAGGGATGAAAAAGCGTTTGCATTCAGCGACACTGATGGTATATCGAACATCTCCTACGCCGTTAGGGAGATCAGATTCAATAATCTTGGGAAAGTCTGGCCCAACTTTGAAGTAGTTATGTTCTCGAAGGGTATAGCCAATGGTTTCGTATCGAGTCGCATGAATATCCAGATATCCAACTTCAAATAGAAGATTTTCTAATTCATCTCTGGCGATCGCATCACCAGCAACGAGATATCTCATGCTGGTGGCCATTGCAGGTAAAGTTTCGCCTTGCCCTTGTCGTACATCAAGCGATAGATGAAGCAACACAATCGTCTCGACCCCAGTATCATCCAATTGCCGTTCGCTGGCGATCGCTAACCTTTGATGTTGTTTCGCACTGGTTGTTTTCACCTCAACCGCACATCTAGAAAACTGAAAATCTTGCTGAGTGCCTTTTGGACCAGTCCAGTAATAGAATCTTTTGAACATGCCTAGTTGCTTGTTGGATATATCAACCCAAAGCGCTGTGAGGCGCGAATAAATGCGGATTTTTGCCGAGTTTACCTTGGAAATCCGCGTCCCTTATTTTTCTATCCGACAAACGGTTAGCTACGAAAGAATCAAGCCCCAAGAAAGATGTTTTCTCGATGAAAGCGAATAAAGTTGGGTTCAGGCTGAAATTTTTCTGGTAAACGTAGTGGGTTACCTGCATATGTAACAAAGTTGTGTTCCAGTGTTTCTTCAGGTAGAAACTCTTGAAGATAGCGGCTTAGAACCAATTTGTAATTTTCATCAAATGTAATTAGCCCCTGATCAAATGCAACATCATGAGTACGTGCAAGACATAACCCATTTTGAGGATTGAGACGATATTCTGATTGTTCACGCCAAGGAATAATGTGACTTGCAATTAATAGTTCTGGAATGGGATTACCAGTGATGCAGCAACGATTTCCATACGATGACAAAACCATTTGTCGAAAGAAGTTCTGTCCAATTCTAATTTTGGTTGTAACCTGAGCTTCTGTTACTTCTAAGATTCTATTTGGAGGATATTTTTCTGGAGTGGTTTTGAAAGTTCTAGATTTTTGCCTGATAAGCAATTGATTGAGGTCAGATGCTCCAAAATCAACTAATTCTTGAAAACGTTCTTCACTTTCGGTTCCCAGTTGTTCCCAATTTGCTATAAATTCGTCCCAGATTTTTCGATCGGCTTTACTTGCTCCACTCAATCCTCGAATGCCACGCGCCTGCTGTACTGGATCAAGAGAAGCAAAATTACTGAGTTTCATCGCTAGACTACTAGGCGTTCTATCCAGTTTTTCAGCGACTTCTATAATTAGTGGTGTTCTATGATCAAGTTGTCCAAATGGTAACTTGCAATATAGATTCATTGCAATGATAAGTTCATCTCGCGTCCAGGGCTTCCTAATATTCATGGACTCTCATCTTTGTAATACTAGAATGTCATATCAGTATACGCATCGTGAACATCAACTAGAACAATAAATTCACCTTTTGAAATCCATCTGTCTTTAGATTTTGAAAAATGCACATTGATTTCAAAATCTAAAGACTTTTCGGCTTGATCTTTCCTCAATCATTTGCATTGCTTGCCCAATTCACTTTGTGGGTTCTTTTGAATGATGCACGGGAATCCCCAGACTTCAGCCCCCGTAGTGGCTTTGCCAATCAACGTAGCATCACCTGCTACTCTAGCCAGATTTGTGGAATAACTTCCAAACTACAGTTGGAGATAAAGATAAGTTTTGCCTTAGTCAACAGCTTTCAAATCACCGTTCCGACAGATAACCTAAAGTAATTTAACTATAGTTGATACCAGATCGACGTGATCATGCCCAATGTACAAGAAATTCAGTATTTTAGCTGGGCGCAGCACGACCTCTCTATATCCGAAACCTTACAAATATCTAACCATATAGCCAGTCTGAGTGCTCACCTGCCAGGTCAGCAGAGTAAATATGCTTTTATATACTCGTGAAGGGTATAAATGATAAATGTGACCAGAGCGAATCGTTATCATATATGCCCTTGCTCAGTATAGTGATTCTAACACAATATTCTTATTATTTGAGTATAAGCCCCTTACGCTTATCTGTCAAAGCACAA
>JBBRVA010000192.1:0-11186 GCA_038247295.1 Caldilineales bacterium
CAGCCCGCTAAGGTCTGGGTGCGCAGCAATGGCAACGAGATCGAAATTCCCTTTGAACAGCTACAGATCGGCGACACTTTAGTTTTACATGCGGGGCAGATTGTGCCTGTGGACGGCACGATTATTACGGGTGTGGCCACGGTGGATCAACATATGTTAACCGGCGAAGCGCAGCCGGTCGAAAAGAAAGCGAGAGAGGGCGTGCTCGCCTCCACGTTGATCATCTCCGGCCAGGTTGATGTCGCTGTTGAAAAGACAAGCGCCGAGACGACAGCGGGGCAGATTGTCGCGATCCTCAATCGGACAGCGCAGGATAGTAAGCCCACGGCCGCCAAAGGGGTAGCCACGGCCGACCATTTAGTCATGCCGACGTTGGCGCTGAGTCTCATGAGCTTGCCCTTTATTGGTCCAGCGGGTGCGATTAGTGTCATTGGCGCCAATTCCATGTATACAAGCTATCTATCTGGTTCGCTGGCGATGTTGAATTTTCTCAATCTGGCGGCCAGCAGTGGCATTCTGGTTAAAGATGCCAGCGCATTGGAACAATTAAGCAATGTGGACACGATTGTCTTTGACAAGACCGGCACCCTAACGTTGGAGAGGCCCACTATTGCGCAAATTCATACCCTAAATGGTATGTCCGCAGAACAAGTATTGTTCTTTGCTGCCGCGGCCGAAGCACGCCAAACGCATCCGATTGCCCGCGCCATTCTGGATGCGGCAGCCGAGCTTGATATGCAGCTACCCGCCATTGATCAAGCACATTATGAAGTAGGGTACGGGCTCAAGGTGCGGCTGGTGTCGAATGGTTTAGAGTCTTCTCCGGATGAGGAGCCCACTGGGCATAACCCTTTGTCTTGTCATCCCCTCATTCGCGTCGGTAGTGGACGTTTTATGACGATGGAAGGGATTCCTTTACCGGCACAGATCCATACGCTGACAGAAGCGTGTCAGGCGCAAGGCCACTCGCTGGTAATGGTGGCGGTGGATGACGAACTGGTGGGCTGTATTGAATTGCAGCCCACCGTGCGACCAGAAGCGCAACAGATCATTCAGGGCTTGCGGGCGCGTGGCCTGGACCTCTACATTATCTCTGGTGATCAGGAAGCCCCGACCCGTAAACTGGCCCAAGATTTGGGGATGACGGGTTATTTTGCAAACACCCTACCCGAAGCCAAGGCCGATCTGGTTGCTCAGTTGCAAGCGGAAGCACGCCAAGTTTGCTTTATCGGCGACGGCATCAACGATGCGATTGCCATGCGTCAAGCACAAACATCCATCTCGTTGCGTGGGGCGACCACCGTCGCAACCGACACGGCACAGATCATCCTCATGGAAGGCAATCTCAACCAGTTGCTCCAGATCTTCCAGCTTGCCGAGGAATTTAAGCGTAACAGCAAACACAATATCCGCTTCACCACGGGGGTTAGCCTGGTGGCGGTGACGGGTATTCTGTTCGCCGGCTTTACGTTTGCCGCTACAGAAATTTTCTATTCGCTCTCTTTGTTTGGTGGCTTGGGCATTGCGATGAAACCACTGCTGGATCATCGAAAACAAGAGAAAGGAAAAGAGGCGTTAACGGCCTAAGGTCGCTTACTTTTGGGGTAAGCGGTTGTCACAATCCTATGTGCGGCTCGACACGGCGCGGGCCACGCCCCATCGGCACCCGCGGCTGGCGGACCTGGCTTACCGGTACGGGGGCGACTAGGTCAATTATGATTTCTGCAGTTTGCGCCGCGGCCACTAGGTTACGGTTTACGACGACGTTCTCAAGAAAAGAGCGCCGCAATCGATCATCTTCCAGTTGATTCGCAATTTTCTGTAACATCTGGTAGGCGGTGCCCAAAACTGTTCGCGCACGGGGGTCCCCCACTGCCTTGAGCACACGCACGCATGTCCAGTAGACGGCAAAAGGCTCATACGCCGCGGCCAGGCCATACTGCGCAAAGAGCGCCAGCGCAGCTTCAGCGTGGGGTACGGCAGCCGTTGCTTCGTTTTGGGCTAAACAGAGGGCCGCCAGACCGGCATATGCATCTGTCGGGCACGAGAACCAGTTCGCCCCTTTTTGGAGCGTGATGGCTTGTTGGTAACAGTCACCAGCAGCGGTAAAATCCCCCAGGTTGGCAAGGGCATGGCCCAAATTGATCTGCGCCCGCTGGATTACGAAATGATTCCCGGCACTTTGCGCCATCTGCAAGGCTAGCTGACAAGCAGTTTGTGCAGCAGCAGAATCGCCGCACAAACTGTGCAAACGTCCATAACTGGCATGCAACCAGCTTTCCCAATAGGGTATGTGCCGGGCTTGCGCTGGCGCAAGCCCTTGCCTATATTCCTGTTGCGCTGCGCTGTAGGCCCCTAACGCCACCAACAAGTCACCAACGTGGACCCAATCCTCGAACACGGGTTGTAAGGTGCGCTGTTGCAAATAGCGGTACGCCGCTTGATAGTCATGACCCGCTAGATAGAATAACCCCAGATTGCTGACGATGCGCACTTCCAGCGCGCGATTGGGCCGATGACGCAGATAATCCAGCGCTTCATGGAAATGCGGAATACCAGCCAGCGGATGCGTAGTCATGGTAAGCGCAATGCCCAAATCATTGAGACTTTCTGCGGTGAGTTGGGGCAAATTTGCCTGGCGCGCGTATGTACATGCTTGCTCGGACAGTGGGCGCATGGCGGCGTAGTCATGACGCGCTTGCGCGATGCGCGCCAACTCATGGTAAGCCGACCCTTGCAATGCCGGGTCAGCCAGGCTACATCCCAGGGCAAGGGCTTCATTCGCCCATGTCTCACCTTTTTTCACCTCACCCGACTGGGGATAAAGGCGATAAAACTGGGCAGTGTAACACAATAAGCGCGCCAGCAAACGCTGCAGTTGCATGACCCCGGGGGCGCGCGCGATGGCGTGACGGACCGTAGTTAGCGCTCCCTCCAAGAGCTGAATCGCTTCCGGGTACATACCTGCCGTCTGGTAAAAGTCTTGCAGGCTGCCCACGCTTATCTCCAGCAAGGCCAAGTTGCCCTGGTCAACGCTCCAGCGCCACGCGGTGCGCACATTATCTAGATCGGCCTGGATCTGTTCCGTGGCCGTCGCATACGCGGCCACGGTCTGCTCCTGTTCCAAGCGCGCCAAGAATTCCAGATAAAAGTGGGCATACTGCACGTATAGCGCGGCGCGTTGCTCAGGCAACTGCTGAAGCTTTTGTTGAGCAAAAGCATGTACCGTACGATGCATGGCATAACGTTCGTCTCCCACTTTGTTCAGTAAGGATTGGTCGAGGAGAGGCCGCAACAGTGCGCTGGTTGCGCCGGCAATGTCCTCGGCCGCCTCACGACCGAAGGAGCCGGGAAAGATCGAGAGCTTGGCCAGCAGCAGTTGCCCTTCCAGTGGAAGTAGGCGCCAAGAACGTTCGAAGACTGCCCCAAGCGTGCGCTGCTCGCGCGGTAAATCACGTGTGTCTGCCACCAAAACGTCCAGGCTCTTAGCGATCTTAGTGGCGAGCGTGCTGCAGTTCAGCAACAGCAACATACTAGTGGCCAGTTCGATCCCCAGTGGTAATCCCCCGACCAGTTGACAGATCTGCCCAACCGGACCAATGGTTTCAGCGCTGATGACAAAGGTGGGATCGAACTGCTGGGCGCGCTGCACAAACATGGCGACGGCTTCGCTCGCTCGCCAAGCCTCATCCTGGATGGCGCGGGTTGGGTTAACCTGGGCAGCTTCGACAGCGGCGCGATAAGCTGCCGCCGGCAGCGATAGATTTTCGAGGGTCAGCACCGTTTCCCCACGTACATTGAGGCGCGCGCGCGAAGTAATAAGTACTTTGAGCTGTGGCGCTTGGGTCAACAGTGTAACGATAGACGCGGTTCCCGCCAAAAGATGTTCGAAGTTATCCAGAATGAGCAGGAGCCGCCGCGTGCGCAAATAGGCTTGGAGTTGAACAGCAGGGGATACATCTGTCTCCAGTTTATATCCGATCTGTTCCGCAATGGTGCGCAGGATCGCTTCACCGGAGGGCGGGTCATCCACCAGCGTTTGCCCAGGTTGGACATTATCTGCTACAGCGATGTCCAAAAGCGACACAAAATAGATACCGTCGGGAAAATCTGCCGGTTGGGTGCGCAATAAACGCTGCCCCGCCGCCAGCGCGAGCGAGGTCTTGCCCATCCCACCTGGTCCAACAATGGTCAAGAGCCGACAGTCAACATCGCTAAGGCGTTGGCCAAGGTAGACCACTTCCTGGCGACGACCGACAAAGGCGCTCAGCGGTTGCGTAAGATTGGTAGGTATGGTATAGGGCGCTAGTTGATACAGAGTGGATGGCAGAGTGGATGGCAGAGTGGATGGCAGAGTGGGGACAGGCAGTGGCTCGATGGTGACGCCGGTCGGCTTTTTTGCCATCTCCGGTCCCCGGTGCGCCACAATTACCTGCCCACTCACCTGGGTGCGTAGTTCAGTCAGCAGCGCCATCAAGGCTGGTGAGGGGGTCATGTTGAACTCGTCGGCCAACGTTTTCCGGTACCGTTCATAACGCTGCAAGGCCTCGGTGCGTCGGCCCACGGTAAGGAGCAACTGAACTTGCCGGGCATACGCCGCTTCGTTATGAGGTTCAATTTCTAACAGCCGGTCCAGACAAGCCAATGCCGGTTCGGTGGCGGCAGTGGCCGCATACGCCTCGCTCAACGCCAGCAGATTCGTGATCAGTTGCTTGCGCAGATATTCACGGCGCAACGTCGTCCACTCCTCAAACGGTTCCGACTGATGAATGTAAAAACCCGCAAGAAAATCCCCGCGATAGAGGTCAAGCGTGGCTTGCCACCCAGCCAAATCGGGCGCCGCCGCCCGCGCCTGGGCATGCTGCACGGCCGCCACCCCTTGCTGAAAGGCCACCACATCAATCGATTGAAGGTGCGCAGCCGGCAAGGCAACGGTGCGGTGTGTGATCGCCAGCCCATCACCCAACGCTTTGCGCAGCACCGAAAGCAGGTTGCGCAGCGAGTGTTTGGCGGTCGGTGTGGACGCCTCGGGCCACAACAGTGTGGCCAGGGTTTCTCGCCCCACCGGCTGCTCGGCCAGGGCCAGGTAATAGAGCAGCGCCAGCGCCTTGTGCGGCAAGGGTAATACGACCAGTTGCCCTTGCACGCGGAGTTCTGGATGCCCAAATAGACGAAGTTCTAGCATCGGTGACATAGATTTACCGTGAGCAGTGGATGAAGTGGCTAATTAGAAATGTATCGACTCATCTGTAAAGAATGTGCAAACTGGTGCGTTGTCCTTGCACAGAATTCTTGCCACAGGAACAACGGGTTGGGACACATCTGGCGAATGAACAATTTATATTAGTCAATTTATATTAGTCACTCATGTTACGCACTGGGAACGCCGCCATCCCTGGCGGCCTGCCGGCGTTCCCAGTGCGTAACATCACTTAGTCAATTTTCGGGATTATAACAGGTAAATTTTATATCGTGTATTACACGAACCTTACGAAAAAAACATAAAAAGGCGCGTAGCAGCCTATGTAAGCGAATTAGAATGCGAACGCAGCCAAAAGTATGCTCCTATACAGCATACTTTTGGTTTATGTGGGCGAGTTGTTTGCCCATTGGTGAGAATGCTTTACATAACATTACCTTAAGCAGAATAAACATATTATAGCATAACTCTTACCCTTTGCTCAATATTTGACGTAGCTTTGACGTTTATTTGACGCTTGTTAGGACGATTCGGATGCGCAGCTATGTTATCCTATATACAAATCTAGAGAACGCCAATAGAGGACATAAATCGCCACGCGGTAAATGAGACAAATCATGGGCACGGGGTATGCCTGAGGATGCAGTTCCTGGGCCAACGTGCCGCGCGATAACCTTTTTCGCGAAGCGTCTTACTTGCGCCTGCCACCTTTATGCTGGAGATGAGAGGGTTATGTTGCGCCTTGCTTAGCAGGGCGTAGCGTTGTCATCATCTGTCAATCGAGCCGATCCTTGTAGAGACGCGCCAAACTTGCTATCGCCCACGAGATCATGATTGATGTTAACGGTAAGATTATTCGGTACGCCCACATTTCACTTGGATACTCAGTCGCTCGCCCTGCTGGTCACGGGCCGAGCCGCGGCTTTGCTCATCTATTTGGCCGTTACGCGCCAAACGCAGCCCCGCGCGCTACTGACCGATTTGTTATGGGAGGATGTAGCAGAACAACAGGCCAGAACCAATTTGCGCTACTTACTAAGCCATTTACGCAAAACGGTGGGTGACTATGTTGTAGCTCAGGGCGAGACCGTTGCCTTCAATCAGGATCTGCCCCATTGGGTAGACGTGAACGCCTTTAGCACCTATATGCACACCGTGGCCACCCCGGCGCCGGCGGCCGTCGAACCGGAAATTCTCCAAGAGCTGCTCAATTTGTATACGGGCGAGTTCTTGAGTGGCTTTCCGACCGAGGGCGTGCCCATCTTTGAGCGTTGGCTGCTAGCCCAACGGCGCCACCTGCATGATCTGCTCGTGCAAGGGCTGCGCTTGCGCACCCAACAGCATCTCACGCAGGGCGAGTATGCCGAGGGCTTGGCGATCAATCACTATTTGCTCACGCTGGAACCGTGGCGCGAAGAAGCGCACCGCCAACGTATGCTGCTCTTGGCCCACAGCGGTCAACGTAGCGCTGCACTCCAACAATACACCAGCTGCTGTCAAGCACTCGCCGAAGAATTGGATGTTCCACCCATGTCACAGACCACCACCCTCTACGAACAGATCAAATCCGGACAATGGTTTACCGCGCAATCAGCGCCGGGTCACCGCCATCCCTTGCCCGTTGCCATCACTGCCTTTCCAGAAGGAATGCCTCTGCATCGGCAAAATGGCGCGGCCCATCTGGCATCTCCCCCCCCCGCCGTGACGGCGCGACGCTGCGATCTAGGCGCCATGCCGGACGCCGCACACTTCTATGGCCGGCAAGCCGAACTCGCCACCCTGCACAGTTGGATCGGACAAGAAAATAGCCGGCTGGTTGCCGTGTTGGGCAACTGTGGGCAGGGCAAAACCGCACTAGCCGCCGCCTTTGTGCAAGACCTGCTCGCCGATGAACAAAGCCCAACTCATCGCTTTACCCAAGTGATCTGGCGTTCGCTCCATGGCGCGCCTTCCTGTATCGAAATCCTGCAAGGCTGGCTCCAACAACTGGAAGACAAAACAACGGATGCGCTGCCCTTAGCTTTTGACGAACTCGTCACACGCCTCTTTGCCATCCTGCAGGCGCGCCCTTGTCTACTGATATTGGATGGCGTGGAAGCGATCTTGGCCAGTTCAACTGGGCAAGAGTTGGGAAACACCGATGTGTACCGGCCGGGCTGTGCCGCTTATGACACACTCTTCCGTTTGCTGTTTCAACGCCGCCATCGCAGTTGTTTGTTGCTGACCAGCCGGGTCCGGCTGGCGGCGTTGAGCCAGGTGGATGAACGTAATGGCGCCTTCCACTGTTTGGAGCTAGAGGCGCTCACCCCAGCCGATGGAGCCGCATTGCTGGCGGCACAGCGGATTACCGGCCATCTAACCATCGCCCAACAGCTTCACCACCACTATGCCGGCAACCCGCTTTTGCTCCACCAAGCCGCCAACCTGATCTACGAGCTTTTTAGTGGCAATGGCGAGACATTTTTGCAAGAAGGACTGTTCTTTTTAGGCGACATCGGCGCTGGATTAACCCAGCAATTAGCTCTCCTCGCGCCCCTCGAACAACAGGTGCTGCAACGATTGGCGCAAGCAGGTCAACCGCTTTGTCGCCCAACCCTCTACGATCAATTGACGCCACGCCCCGCCAAACAGGTCTATTTTCATGCGTTGCAAAGCTTGCAGCGAGCATTTCTACTCCAGCAGACCGACAACCAGGTCAAATTGCCACCTCTGCTCGTGGCCTATCTGGCTGAACACACATTATCGGCTTAGGATCTAAGCTTATTCCCTCATCCTTGGCGTACCGAAAACCGCGTCCCCTAACTCGACGCGCTTTTCGGCACGCTTTTTCCATGCGAAGACCAACTCGAATCTGCTCACTTCAACTTGTCACCACCTACAGCCGCTTACACCCACATTGATTCCACGTTTGCGCCACGCGTCTTTGCTAGACTTATGACGAGAAATCATAACGGACAGTGACGACGGTGTCATCGACCGGATAGGTACCAGTACATATAGGTACAAGTAGACCTGTAGTTGCGAGTAAGTAAGTAGTACAGTGAATCAGGGATTGACGCGCCTTTCTTACTGTATCACCCTACTACTCACTTACTGGCTTATGCACCTACTGTACTAAATAAAAGGAGTGTATATGGTGGGTTTATTGACCATAACTGGTAGTGCCTCAGTGGTTGGTGTTTGGGCTTACAGGCGTTGGGGCGACAAAAAGCAGGCACGCCGAGAGCCAGGAGCCAGGCCAGCTTGGTGGCAAGCAGCCTGGCAACGCGTGCAGGGCAGGGTGTGGCAATCTAGCCCGCCGGTTACCCCGCATAATCCGCCCGCACCACCACCAGAACCCATCGTTGATCGGCCATTTATGACACCCGAGCAAACTGCGGACATCCGCGCAACGATCCGATATGGGTTACACACCTCAACCCTAGCCCTGGGGGTGACCACGGTGGGGCAGATCTTCTTTCCACCTTTGCAGGTAGCCGGTCTGCCCTTGCTAGTCTATATGGGTGTCCCAGCCGCGCAGCAGGCTTATGGTCAGCTTAGGGATGAAGGGCGCCCCAGCCGTGCGTTAGCCGAAACCGTGGTATTGGCGGTCTGCCTGGCCGGCGGTTACTACTGGGTCGGCTCCCTTGGCTTCTGGCTCTACTACGGTGGCCGCGCCTTGTTGCCTTTCCGCCAACAAGGCGAAGACATTCAGCACCCAGCATGGTTGGTGCCCACAACGGCGTACTTGTGGAAAGATGGCACAGCCTGTGCTGTACCAACCGCGACCCTCGAGCCCGGTGACCAAGTGTTCCTTCACAGCGGCGAGATGGCGCCGGTCGATGGCCTGATTACCGAGGGTGTAGCCTGGTTGCGTCCCCAAGCGTTGTCATCCACTGCTTGTGGTCTGCGCAAAGGGGTGGGCGACAAGGTTACCGCGGCAGATATTGTGCTGGTTGGGCAGATTTGTGTGCGGGTAGCTCCAACCCCATAAGGGTCGAAGACAAAAAATAACAATATTCACAAGCTGACCCAAATCAGCCATCCGCGCCGTGACGAACTTGCCACCCCTGTCTCCCACAGTGGCCAGGCCGTGGGCATGAACTTACGGGCTGGCGTAACCTGGGACGTTCTGAATGACAAAACCGAGGCTCTCCGGCGCAAATTCATCGGTGCCTTCGCCAACGCAGCAGCGCCTTGACATCCACGGGCAATGCCAGCAAGCAGCCGGCAAGCCACTCAGTGGGATGGTTGAACAGTTTTCACTATGTTAGTAGCCTACGCAGGAGAAACGCTTGATATGATGGTGATGACACGAATGACACAGACCGACAGTACTTGGACAACCTGGACTGTTCCTCGCCCCAAGCGCAAAGCGCGGCGGTTGTTAATTGATAAATTAGCCCAGCCGGCAACCGACCAAGACAGGGAGACGCAGTGCGATGACACAGCCGTTACGTTCCGCACTGCAGAGGATACGCCGCAGACAAATATCCGACCAGCCTATGTCAAGTTAGTGGACAGGGTGCAGTCGTTATTTGGCCAAGACCATATTCTGCGCTGGAGTGGTACGGCGCGCCAGCAACAATTATCCGAGATGCTTTCGACGGCAGATGTCCAAGCCAATAATCAAGTCCACCAGCAGGCTAATCTAGAACTGGGTGCTGGCGCCATCGCAACGGTGCTCGCCGGTGCCGGTTCGTTTGGTATACCATCGTTGAGTCTACTCAGCGTGCCGTTTTGTGTGTATGCGGCGAGCGGCCCAATCAAACGTTCGCTGCAAAAGCTGCGCCACGGCGAAACCACCACCGACTTGCTCGTGGCCCTTTCGACGGCGGGCAGTTTAGGGTGCGGTTATTTTTTTGCCGCGGGCCTGAATGTTTTTCTCTTCCGGATTGGGTCTAAACTGGAACTCGCCGTGAAAGATCACTCCAAGCAAAATCTGATCGATGCCTTTCGCCAACACGCAACGACTGTTTGGGTGTTAGTTGATGGTGTGGAGATCGAGCGGCCCTTTGCGTCCTTACAAAAAGGTGATGTGGTGATTGTCCACGCTGGCGAAACCGTGCCAGTGGATGGCGTCATCGTAGAAGGCGCGGCCTCGCTTGACCAGCGTATTCTCACTGGTGAAGCGAACCCGGTGGAGAAAATGACCGGTGATACGATCTTCGCGGCCACGCTGCTGATCGCAGGGCGGGTGGCGCTACGTGTGGAGAAAACTGGACAAGCGACTGCGGCCGGGCAGATTGGCAATATCCTCAACCAGACCGTGAGTTTCAAATCGAATGTCCAACTGCGCGGCCAAGCCTTGGCCGATCGCACGGTGACGCCAACGCTCTTGCTGGGCGTTGCCGCGGGCGCGTTGCTGGGCATTGAAAGTGGTATCGCTGTGATCTTTGCCCACTTTCGCAACCGCATCAGCATGGTGGTGCCGGTCAGCCTGCTCCACTTTTTGAACCGGGCCGCCCAAGCGCAAATCTTGATCAAGGATGGTCGTTCGCTCGATCTGTTGCAAAAAGTAGACACCCTAGTCTTTGACAAGACTGGCACCCTGACCGAAGACCAACCCCAGGTTTGCGCGATCCATGCCGTGATTGATCCGCAAGGGCAGCCAGGGTATCAGGAAGCGGAGATTCTCGCGTATGCCGCTGCCGCCGAATATAAGCAAACGCACCCGATTGCCCGCGCCATCCTGGCCGCCGCGCGTACACAACAGCTAACTGTGCCGCCGCTGGATCATGCGGCGTACAAAGTGGGCTATGGCCTGACCGTACAGGTGCAAGGGCGGCAGGTGCGCGTGGGCAGCGGCAATTTTATGCGGAGTGAAGAATTAAGCATTCCTGCCCACTTGCAAACTGTGCAAGGCCAGGTGCATGAGGAAGGGCACACATTAGTCATGGTGGCGGTTGATAATGCGGTGGTCGGCGCGATTGAACTAGCGCCGACCATCCGTCCCGAAGCCAAAGCGGTGATCCAGCAGTTGCGCCAACGCAAACAAATTAAGGCC
>JBBRVA010000193.1:0-11184 GCA_038247295.1 Caldilineales bacterium
CCCTGTAGTGCCAGTCATGTCCATGGTGTCGGTCATGTCCATGGTGTCGGTCATGTCCATGGTGTCGGTCATGTCCATGGTGTCGGTCATGTCCATGGTGTCGGTCATGTCCATGGTGTCGGTCATGTCCATGGTGTCCGTCATCTCTTCGCCATCGGTCATACCTTCGGTGTCCGTCATCTCCGTGGTGCCGGTGATTTCGGATGTTTCTTCAGCCATCGGAGTCTCTATCGCGGCTTCGGTGGGTTCTTCGAGTGCCTCTGTAGCTGTATCGTCGGCAGCGGCGCCTGTATCTGGCGCCGGTGCCGACGCTGGACAGGCAGCTAATACGAGCATCAAAGCCATTAACAAGGTGACAAAAACAAACGAGCGCTTCATGGGTCTTCTCCTCTTTGAATGACAAACGAGTTGAATGACAAACGAGTTGAATGACAAACGAGTTGAATGACAAAGTAGTTGCGTTTGAAGCTTACAAAGTGGCAGATTATCCTGTTGCAGAAACCCTAGCGCTGCCAAATTTATAGCGCCTCTACGCCCAAAGCTTCACTGAATTTATTGCGCAGTATAGGCTTGAATGCGCATATTCAATGAAGCTTTGGGCTATTGTTACAGTGTATGCCGTCTTCCAGAGCCGCTATTTGTTGGAAGTGAGTGGCGTAAACGAGCTAGAATCGCATAGGTTGCACGTTAGGTGTCTAATGTCTAGCCTGTGAAGACGGTTACTGGATGGTGCAGGGGTAATTTATCCACCCGTGCCGGTCGTTGTATCAGTGCCTGTCATATCCATCGTACCAGTCATGTCCATGGTATCGGTCATGTCCATCGTATCCGTCATATCCATCGTATCCGTCATATCCATGGTGTCGGTCATTTCCATGCTATCATCGACCGTCGGGGTTTCAACAGCCGCTTCGGTTGGCGTAGCTTCTTCAGTGGCTGCTTCGGTGGCTGCTGGCGCTGTAGTGTCGCCTGTACTGGGGGCAGGAGCCGGACAAGCGGCTAACAATAGGGTACAGATAACCAACAGGGGTAGTAAAATCTTGTTCATACGTGCTATCTCCTTTTAATTGACTTGCAGATTGATGTTGGAAACAGTGTGGATGGCTTTCTTATGGTGGGAAAACTAACCACACTGAAGGTAAAACGAAACACTTATTCTATGTGAACAGGGATTCCACAGCGACCGATGGTTTGAGAACCACTCAATTTTCAAGTCGCACGCCTGGTGTCTATATGCCGGCAAAACGTTGCAAATGGCACTGTGTAGACCCTGATTGTTGTTGCTTACACTGGCAAGCCACTTAGGCTTAAGCGGCAGATTGCATCCCTTCGTCGGTGCGCAACGCATTTTTGGCTGGTTCGATGCCGGCGCCATAGCGGGTGGCATATACTTGGGTAAATTCGGCGCCCAGAAAAAGGATTTGGGCGGAATAGTAAACCCACAGTAAGAAGATCACCACGGAACCCGCTGCCCCATAAGATGAACCAGCGTTGGCCAAGTAAAGGCCAAGCAACTGTTTACCAATTGTAAAGAGCAAAGCCGTGGCCGCGGCACCCCACCAGACATCGCGCCAGGCGATTTCAGCATCTGGCAGAATTTTGTAGATCAAGCCGAAGAGCAAAGTGATGACACCAAACGAGATCAGAAAGTTGACCACTTGCCAGAGAAATTCACCCCCCGGAAGCAGATCTGTAAACAGATTGCCCACGATAGAGAGCACCGCGCTCAAGAGCAGCGACACAAGGAGTAAAAAACCAATCCCCAGAACGAGCGTAAAAGACAAAAACCGTTCTCGAATTGTCGTCCAGATGCTGCCCGCCTTGCGTTCGACATCCCAAATCTTGTTGAGTGAGTCTTGTAGCTGGCTAAAGAGATTGGTTGAACCCCATAAGAGCGTGGCAATGCTCAGTAAACCAGCGATGGTGCCCGCCGTTGGTTGATCGGCATTTTCAATGATCGTAGCAACAAATTCGGTGCCCTGTGCGCCTACTGCGCTCTGGATCTGGCTGAGCAATTCTTGGCGCGCCGTGTCTTGGTTATTCAATACGAAACCAGCGGCAACAATCACCACAACCAGCAGCGGCGCAATCGAAACAGCCGTATAGTAAGATAAAGCAGCAGCCAGCAGCGACGCCTCATCTTCCTGCCATTCCTTAAAAGTTGTTTTTAAGAGCGTCCAGATATTCTTCAAATTCATTCCAAACTCCCCAAAGTCAAACTGTTTCTAGATAAGCAGGGACCAGTAAACAGTAGTTAGCCATAAGGCAAGCTTGAGCTAACTACTGTTTACCCTCTAGCCTGCGCTTTTACGAACTAACTGGTAAATTTGTAAATGGCACATTGCTACTCAAATATTGGCTGCTCACCCAGCCTAACCGGCCATCTACCAGTCGAATCTGGATCCAGGCATCATCGGCGCTACGCCCTTCTAAGGTGACATTTTCACCATTGGTCAAGGCGGCAAAGCTGGTAAACGTTACGCCAGGCCCAAAGCGCACATTGAGTGTGCCTGTGACGGCGGCAACACCTACTGTCGCGCCACCGGTGTTCAGGGCGGGTGCATTACTTTCTACCGCAACTGCGGTTTCAGCAAAGGGTACATTCGTGAACGCTACCGCACTGGTCAGAAATTGAGCACTGACCCAACCTAGTTGGCCATTGGGCAAGCTTACTTGCAACCATGTTGCATCTGCATTACGACCTGCTAAGGTGATACTTTGGCCATCCGGCAGTGTGCTCAACAGCGGAAAATCTGTGCCAGGGCCACTGCGTACATTCAATGTGCCGGCGCCAGTGACAGTGGCTGTAGCTGCGCCACCTGTGCCTGGCGCCGCTGCAACTTCTGGTGTAGCGGTGGTTGCTGTCCCACTGATCAGTGGCAGGCTGGCGACCGCAACACTGGGTGCGACAAAGAGCGTACTCACCCAACCCAACCGATCATCCGGTAAACGTACTTGCAGCCACTCACCATTAGGGCTACGGCCATCCAAGCGCACCACTTGACCATCTGCCAGGGTGGAAATAGATTCAAATTCGGCACCCGGCCCGCTGCGCACATTGTGCGTCGCGGCACCAGTAATGGTCGCCGTTGCCACGCCCCCGGTTGTGGCCGGGCTCGTCGCCGTGCTGGCTGCTGTCCAACTCAAGCGGACAATTGCTGGCCCACTACGATGGACATACTCCATCTGCACGGGAATTGCGCCACCGGCCAGATCGCTGGGGATATCGACGATGGTCGTTAACGGCTGTGTGGTTGCGGTTTGGTTGATCAAGAGTTGATTGTTCAGCCATAACCGTACATCACCATTGGCAACAACTGTGAATTCATAAGCGCCTGGTGTTAGCGCGACCGTGCGGGTCCAGCGGATCGAAAAATTATCTGCCCCAACCACTCCTGCTACCGGAGCGCCGTTGCCCCAATCGAAGTTGATCGCTGGTTCCGGCCGTAATAGCGCCGGTGCATTCGTCAGATCCAAATTGTTAAAGTACGCGGCCCGCCAGAAGTTTGTGGGGCCGGCCACGGTTGGTGTTTCAACCGTTTGGGCATTGACCGAAGCTCCAATCAAGAGAATAAGGGCCAATGCGCCCAGTAAGACGCCAACTTTATGGATATTTTCTTTATGTGTATTCATCACGACCCCTGATTCTGAACGATGACGCCAAAGGCTGGCGTCGCAAGCTTCGCATAACTAACCACGAGCAGGGTACAGCGGGGGTTCAGCTATCTTTTGCTCCTCTAAAAGTATTGTTAGAATGAACCCACCACATCAGCCGGGCAAAATTGCCTGACATGCTTGCTCACAGCGCCGACAGAATTCGGCACACACTTGGCAATGTTCATGCATAGCCGCGTGTTGCTCACATTCATTGCCACATGCATTACAGGCGGCAATACAAGCACGCAATTGGTGAAGTAAGACCGGATGTGCAAATTGCTCCACCCGTGAAAGCAAGCGACCTGTGGTCATACAAATATCAGCGCAATCTAGATTTAGCCGAATACAGCGCACCAAATCTTCTACATGGTGCTCGGCCAGGCAGGCATCGGCACAAGCCGTACAGCTCTGGGCACAGGCAAAACAAGTCTCAATTGCGTTTACCCAGGCATTACTATCGTGCATCGGCTTCACGGGATGGGTTTCCATCATGCTTTGTATACTGTTCAAATTCATCATTTTATTTCTCGATTACTCAATCCTAGCCTTACCCGTTATATTGCGTGAACCGTAAATCAAGCACAACGGTAAATTATCTGGATAAATTGATGAGACTTACTGATAAATGCGAACCGAATTTGAAATTCTGGCCCGTGATGTATGCATGGTCATCTTACATAACATTGCAAAGAGTGTCGATAGTCGTAGATATAGGTGGGGGATACATATACAGATATAGCTTCCAAGCCTTTATCGTTTTGAAGGCAATTTTTGACTAATTTCCAAAAAATTCTGCTGTAACGTATTTAATCTGTACCATTTCCACATAACTTAGGACATTGGCAGGATATCAAATTTATGCTATTCTAAAATTAGACGTTGATCCGGTTTATCTTTCAGTATATTTATTTTAATTAGTTTATTTCACAACTGCTTTCGTCACTGTTGTTTTCATAACACGCATTGAAACGCCAACGTTGCAGCCTGATCGATCTGGAGGCCGATGGTGGCAGTCGAGCGCTTATTTCTCCACAATGCGCTCGCTCCTGACCATACCTGGCCGGCTATTTTCAGCGCGATTCTTACACACCGGCCAAAGACCCGCGGGGTTTGCGCCACTGCCTTCACCGTACCCTCACCTAAACTCCAGGGCATTAAAAGCGTTATCCCAATGCTATAAAGCAGGATCGAAGTTGGGCATAGTTCTCAGGCGCATGTTCCTAAAAAGATGTTCCCCAAGCAGGATGAAAGAAAACGGGCAACGTAGCATCCGTGCAGTTCGTCTATTTAGGTGAAAGGAAGGATCGATATGCAACGTTTTAGAAGATGTTGGGATCAAGGCGCGCGGCAATCCTTGGGTGCGCTCTTTGTTATGCTGCTGTTGGTCGCCAATGGGGTGACCCCGCTTGCTGCTCAGGCCGAGCCAAAAGCAGCAGATGAATTAGGGCGGGCGCTGCAGCGGCGGGCGCCCGATCGCGAAGCGCATGTGCTTGCTGTGGGCGCTGCCGACGCCAGCGGCGTCCAAACTGTACTCGAATTACCACCGGTTGCCGACAGCTATGTAGCCTCGAATCGGCCCAACCAAAGCTTCGGCGCCGATTCACTCTACTTGGGCTATAACCAGGTCGGTGATGCCTTTGGCGTCCAGCGGATCTTCATGCGTTTCGACATCGCGGGAAATCTGCCAGCCAACGCCACCATTCAGAGCGCGCGGCTACGGCTGCGGCTCTCTTTTTCCAGCCCCGTGTCAGACACGGTGATGACCACCGTGTTACGGCCGCTGAATGGGGTGTGGAACGAGTCCAACCTGACTTGGAGCAATCAACCTGCCTTGGCCGCCGAACGTCCTGGCATTGGGGTGGGTAGTGCGCTAGATTGGTACGAGTGGGATGTTACCGAACTGGTACGCGAATGGACAATGGGTGCAACGGTAAATAATGGTGTGGCCTTGATCGGCGATGAGACCGTGCAACAGCGCGAACGCGCCTTCTACGCCCGCGAGACAACGACCGACTTCTTTCCCCGCCTGGTGGTGGACTACACCACGCCGGTCGATATTGAAGCCCCGATTGTGACTGTTGATCCATTGCCGGCATTGGTCTCGCGCAACTTCACCGTTGTGTGGCGCGGCAACGATCGCGGTGGTTCTGGCATCGACTATTACGATGTGCAATATCGGGTTGATGGCGGTGATTGGGTCAACTGGCAGAGCCATGTCACCTTTACCAGCGCCGAATTTACCGAAGGACTCAACGGCCACCACTATGAATTTCGCGCCCGCGGGGTAGATACAGTGGGTAACGCAGAGGCGTTTGGTAATCCAGAAGCGTCTACCACCGTCGATACCCAGCCGCCTACATCGCAGATTCAAGCGCTGCCGGTGATCACGCGCACCAACCCGATCAGCGTGAGCTGGGCCGGTGATGACGGCGGCGGTTCTGGCATCCAATATTACGATGTGCAATACCGGCTCAACGATGGCCCGTGGACGCTCTGGCAACAGCAGACTGTTGTTACCACGGCCCCCTTTGTGGCCCCAGAGGATGGCATCTATGAATTTGAGGTGCGGGCGGTCGACAATCGCGGGCAGGTGGAAGAATTCACCAATCGACGTGAGGCAATTGTGATCATCGACGCTGTGGCGCCATTTGTTGAGCCGGTTGCCTGGTTTCCTCTTGTCGAGGTTGCGGCTGCTGTGCAGTAACAGGGGTAGCAACAAGTAATCGAGAACACAGATAAACGTTGCACATGCAGGGATAGATTGGAGAAAGGGGATTGGAGATTGGGTGCCACTCACCCACTCACCCAATCTCCAATCCCCTTTCTCCAATCTAAACACGACGTATCGGTGATTTGTGTATAAGATGACGGGAAGAAGATGATGCGAAACAAAAACAGAACCGTGGCGCTTGGTCTAGCTGGCGCAACTGCTGCGCTGGCGCTTTTGCTGCCGCGAGGCCGCAAAGCCAACCTGGCCGGCCAAACGGTATTGATTACAGGTGGGTCACGCGGGCTGGGGTTTCTGCTGGCGCAAGCGTTTGCCCGCCAAGGGTGCCGGATTGTGATCTGCGCACGCGGTGAAGCGGCGCTGGAACAAGCCTACCGCACCCTCAAGGCGCTGGGTGCCGAAGTGCTGGCGTTGCCCTGTGATGTGTCTGACCAAGCCCAGGTGAACGAATTGGTGCGGCATGCGACGCGCGCCTTTGGCCGCATCGATATTGTATTCTACCGTCTACCATCTACTTACCTATCCCACTACAACTTCAACTTCTGCCGGACAGTCTCACTGATGTAGACCTCACCGTTTAAAACCTGATAAATGGCTTCGATCATCACTTCAGCCAGCCCTGTTTTGACTAGATAGCCTTTGGCGCCAGCCTGGAGCGCGTGTTTGGCATAGAGCGCCTCTTCATGGCCAGAGATGATCATTGTCGGCATATCTGGATAGAGGGTGCGTAGGTGGGTAATTAGCGAAATGCCGCTCATACCGGGCATCGATATATCGATCAGCACCAGGTGTGGTAGCGTGCTTGCGATCATCTCTAGCGCATCGCTGCCATTGTCTGCTTCGCCTACAATTTCTAGATCAGATTCCCGGTTGATCATCCGGTGATACGCTGCACGCATCACCGGATGATCCTCCACAACGAAGAGCTTGTACTTCATCGTTTAACCCCACATCCCTATAATTACCTGCCGCTATTTGCTGGTCTAGCGACCACCACTGCTTTTGATACTTCCGTCTAATCAATCGGCATTCAGACCCAAATCTTAGACAAACCCGGGATCTTTTACCATAGTTGGCTAGAATTTTGGGTAGCAAGCGGCGCGACGATTGAGCCGTATGCATTATGACAAAAAGCGCCGCCGGTAGATCGACCGGTAGCTAGGCCACAACGGCAGAGAGCGCTTCAACCCCGCCCGCAGAAGCACCGATTACAATAATATCATGCCCGCGTGGGCTAGAATCTGAGATCATGCAAGCCTTCGTGAGAAGTAAACATAGATGGTAGACAGTAGAGCATGGATAGCATTATCTACTGTCTACCGTCTACACCGTTTGACGCCTGAACTGCTGTGCCTTCTCGGCAATTGCTTCGCTTACCTTGCTAAACGATGTTGCGAACTGTTGTACACCTTTATCCTGTAGGGCTTGGGTGATAGCATCCAAGTCGATCCCTAGCGCCGCCAACTGATTCAATTGCGCACATAGGCGTCGGCCACGGCTTCGTAATGTTTCAGCGAGAAAATCAGCGTAACATTGATCGGAATTCCCTCGCTGATCAACGTTGCAATCGCCGGGATGCCGGCCGTAGTGGCCGGGATTTTAAACATTACATTGGGCCGGTCCACTTGGGCGTGCAAGTGATGCACTTCCTCGATCGTCCCTTCCACATCATAGGCCAGGTTTGGGTTGGCTTCCAGGCTCACGTCACCGTCAATGCCATCACTCTGATCATAAACAGGACGCAGCAAATCGGCAGCCGCTTGAATATCTTTGATGACGAGGGCGTCGTATAGTTCGCCCACTGTCTTGCCCTCGGCGGTTAATTGGCGCATGGCGTCATCATAATCACTGCTGTTGCCAATCGCTTCTTCGAAGATGCTTGGGTTAGATGTAATGCCACGCAAGCCTTCATCAATCAGCCTTTGCAGCTCGCCAGATTCAATAAACGAGCGGCGGATATAGTCCAGCCAGATCGACTGGCCAAGCTCAGTTGCTTCATGGAGCTTTGTCATAATCGGTTCCTTTGTGGTCTCTGATCAGCCTCTAGCTGGGTGGCGCTTTTTGCCCACTGGTGGCTTGCCAGTCTCCCGTAGCTGTTTTTCCCGCGCCGTTCTTACCCTCAGTGGCACCCGGTTTCCAATCATGCGGCTTAACAGACGCCTTGTCGCTGCTCTTGTGGCTTTGCGCGGCGTTATGCGTTGTCGCCTGGCCTTGGAACTTGCGCCACACATAGGGCAAGACGGCAAAAAGCACTAACACGACCGCGCCCCATACCCAGCCGCGCCGCCGTGGCTTCCGGTGTAGGCGAGCGTTGATCGCGGCCTGGGTGCGGTCGCGGTAAGCACTAAAGTAGCGCTCAACCATCGAGGCAGATTTCCCCCAGTCGTCACCGTAGCGTTCCTGAAAGAGCCCCACAATCTTGTCTAGCTCACTGTCAATGCGCCGCACATCGCGGTGGGTTAATTTGTGCCACTCTTTTTTCCAGTCGCGGCGCATCTTCTTCCACTCGCCGCGCGCTTGCTTCCACTTGCCCTGCAAAATTGAGTTTTTCATAAGGTATCTCCTAACTTGAATCGAACGAAGCCGTTCATTTTCTTTTCCAGTATAAAGTAAGCATTCTTCACTTACCATAGATCCAACTGTAGCTGAAGGACATGATTAAAGGTACAGGATTTAAGGTTGTGCTGCTAAAAAGGCTAATAAAATAGGACACTGTTTGTAGCCCGCGTCTGTATCTAGATCTATAGACAGGGACGAGGGTCGGCTAGTAGAATAAAAGTGGGCAAGCTTTCCACTAAAGGAGTCCATATGTTACGCAGAATGCAGGATCTCGTCGGCTTTCGCATCTGTGCTGCCGATGGTCATATTGGCCGCGTGCAAGATCTATATTTTGATGACCAGCAATGGACAGTTCGTTATCTAGGCGTTTCGATTGGCGCCTGGTTTTCGGATCGGCAGATCTTACTTTCTTCGGCCTTGATAAAAGAGTCAGATTGGTCCGGCGATGCACTGCGCGTTTTATTGACCAAAAAACAGATCGAGAAGAGCCCAACTATCATTGGCGAGCAGACGTTTGCCAACCTAGATGACCAAGAAAATGGCAACAAACACCCGCGATCTGCTTCTTGGCCGCAGAACCGAGCCTTGTCACCTGCGGTTAGTAAGATGAATGCAGGCTTGCTTGCTACGGCGACTGCTCCCCTTGCCTGGCCAGCAGAGACAACCGGTGCGCAGCAAATGTACGCCCGTAATTGTGGCAAGCTTGATGCGTATGGGCGTCTGCCAGGTGTACGGCATCTGCATAGTGCTCATGCTATGCTCCACGATACCATTCGAGCGCTTGATGGTGAGCTAGGCCATATCGAAGATCTACTCATCAACGAGGCGGACTGGCGGATCCATCATTTGTTGGTTGGGACGCGTAACTGCTGGCCGGACCGCCAGGTATTGGTTTCACCCCAATGGATCAAACCGGCTAACTGGCCAGAATCTGAGGTCGTCGTCAATCGGACATATGCACAAATTAAAAACAATCCTGAATTAATCATCCAAAAGTAAAGGAGCTACCGCATGGCAACCGCAAATAACAATACCGCTGTACAAGGCAATAATGGCAATGATGTGATCCGTAGCCAGGCCGATCAACTGGTGCAATGTATTCGGCAGATGCGCCAAGAGCAGGGGATTGCTGAGCGTGAACCGATTTCGATTTACGTGACCAATACCCAGACTGTACGCAGCGCCATTAAACAATTTCATGATTATATGAAGGAAGCGACCAACGCCGAAGATATCGTGCAAGTCAATGTCGATGGTGGCGTTCCAATGCCAGACACGTTGCCGCAGGCTGAATTTCATGTCGGTGATGAAACCGTCACCATTGCGATTAGCCGCAGTTAGGCAGTTTTAACCTTCCCCTTTCTCTAAATAAACAAAGGCTAGCGGACCGGATTCGAGCCGCTAGCCTTTGTTTGGTTTAAGTATGTCTCTTTGTACCTTCCTATATATCGATGGCCTATGCCGTGGCCTATTCCTTTAGCCGTAACTCTTTGTTATGCTTGGGGTAAGTACGCTCTCGAACACAAATTGAGCGTGCAGTTTAAGCGTGTGTATGGCCGCAGACAAATCTGTCGGCAAACCCCCACACAAGAGTCGTAAAGCGTTCTACAACGAAGTACAACGAAGGAGATAAAACATGACACAGACACAAAGTACCAAGAGCGTGCAGAGCAATGGCAGTTCGAATGCCTTAAACAGCATGCAGGATCTGTTTGTTGATCAGCTGCGCGATCTGTACAGCGCCGAAGACCAATTGATTCAAGCCCTACCGCAGATGGCGCAGGCCGCCACTTCGCAGGAACTCAAGCAAGGTTTTCAAATGCACCTGGAGCAGACCCGCGAGCAGAAGCAACGCCTGGAGCGCATTCTGTCCGACCTGGGTAAGAGCCCTAGCGGTAAAGTGTGCAAGGCGATGGAAGGCTTGATCAAAGAGGGCAAGGAAGTAATCCAAGCACAAGGTGACCCGATGGTCAAAGACGCGGCTTTGATCGGCGCTGCCCAGCGTGTTGAGCACTATGAGATTGCCGGTTATGGTACCGCCCGCACGATTGCTGACCATCTGGGCCACAGTAAGGCCAAGGATCTGCTGCAAAAGACCTTGGACGAAGAAGGTGAAACCGATAAGAAGTTAACCTCGATTGCCGAAGGTGGCATGTTCAAGACTGGCATCAACCAGAAAGCAATGTCCTAATTCCCACAGCTAAAGCAGAACCAGTAACACGAATCGTTATTGGTTCTAC
>JBBRVA010000194.1:0-11169 GCA_038247295.1 Caldilineales bacterium
GCAGATAAGCATAAGCAGCAGCGCGTTGCGGGTTGGTGCGCCAACGCACCCCTAGATATTCTGCCGCTTTGGCAATGCCCAGGACCGTCTGGTCGATCACGTCGCTGGTTGCGTGCAACCCCAGTGGCGCCAGCAGCCAACGCTCTAAATGAGCGGCTGTCATCAAGTTGGCCGCGGCTGCAGCCGGATGGAGCGGACGTACAAAGGGCAGCCAAGCCACCGGTGTGTTTTCGCCCTGTGCATAATGATAGAAGGTGGCGGCAGTACATTCTTGCGGTACCTGAACGGCAATACCATGGGCCAGCGCACAAGGATTGGTCAACGCCCGGAGTGGTATCCCCACCGCTTCTGTTAGTGCCTGCTGTAATTGGGCCAGCCGTTGTTGCTGGGGCGGTAGGTGGTAGGCTAGCCGTTGCACCTGCCAGGTCGCCCGTGCCCAATCGGGTTCATCTGCCCCGCTGAGCCAGCGACTCGCTTGCGCTGCCAGCGTGGCATCCCGAAAGCAGAGTAAGGCCCCTGCCTCCGCCGTGTTCGCCGAGAGTTGTAAGCCAAAGAGCAAAACATCACCAACACCGCGCGACAGGGGTCCAATCGGAACCGTGTCCGCGTGATCGATGACCAGAAAACTGGCTTGCCCGGGTGGATCGATGGGCAAACCGGCTACCGGTTCAGCCCACGCGATCTGAACCGGCGTGGGGATCGCCAGGTTGAGCTGTGCATCCAACGGGGCAAAGACCGGGTGGGCCTTGGCACGTTTTACCTCCTCAACCAAGCCGTGGGTTGCGTTCGCGGGTAAGTAGACCGCGCGGCCGGCAACGTTCAAGGTTTGCAGGAGCAGCCGCCGCGCACGTGCCACATTGCGCACCAGTACCACGGCCCCCACCTGCGCCGGTCCGCCGACAAAGTTGTGCCAGGCGGCCGTCACCTGCGTCGGTGTTACCAGACCATGTTGACGAAAGACAACATCGCCACAAAAGATCAGATCGCGTGCCGGCGCGGCCTCAAGCAAATCATCTGCACCCCGCACGGGAGCGCCATAGATACCCAGGTTTCAGAAACCGCCCAGCCAGCGGTTGGCCCAGCCGATTGCTTTAGTTGATGGCATTGAATTGCCTTTCCTTCCATGAATACTAATTTTACAACGATGCAGGAGCCGGCTGAGGCTGTCGAAGGTAAAGGTTTCGGCCACCGGCATCGGCTCGGCAATGCCGGTTGACTCGACCAGGAGGTAGTCAAATTTGCCGGCCCGCGCCAGGTCGTTCACTTCGCGCAGCAGATCTTCGCGCAGGGTACAACAGATGCAGCCGTTGCTCATCTCCACCAATTTTTCATCGGTGCGGCTTAACTGCGCCTCGCCACCGACCAGCGCGGCGTCAATATTGACTTCGCTCATGTCGTTGACAATCACCGCCACGCGCAACCCCTGGCGATTGTGCAGGATGTGGTTAAGCAACGTCGTCTTGCCTGCGCCCAAAAAGTCGGAAAGAACGGTTACTGGCAAGCGTTGCGCTTGTAATAGCGAGTGATTCATCTTAGATAATCTCTTATAAATGAGAATAAGTCTCAATTGAAATGTGCATTATAGATAACTTTTGTCATCTGTCAAATTGCACCAACGCAAATGATATTAATTCTCATTTATTTCAAAACAAGCAAGTAGAAAAGGAGATGAGATTTCATTAATATCAACCCCCATGTATAATCTAACCACTCGATTCGCTTGATCTACCTACCACCCAACTTGAGAGATTACCATGCCCACGATTCTTGCCCTCGACATTGGCACCACCGGCACAAAAGCCGCCTTGGTTGATCAAGCTGGCTATGTGCTTGCTAGCGGCTATGCCGGCTACCCTACGTACACGCGCGCTGGCAACGTTGTGGAGCAGGCACCCGAAGATTGGTGGCAGGCGACATGTCTGGCACTGGCGCAAATTTGGGCCCAGGCCCCCGCCGGCGCGGCGCAAGCCGTGGCCGCCGTCTCCTTGAGTGGCCAGATGCAAGATCTGATCATGCTGGGCGAACAGGGTGCGATTGGCCACGCCATCCTCTATTCCGACAGCCGAGCGCAGACAGAGGCAGCGTTTGTAACCGCCACGATTGGCCGTGCGACATTGGAACGTATCACCGGCAATGAGCAGGGTCCGGCCAGCCTGCTAGCAAAGTGGCTCTGGCTGCAAAAATACGCGCCGGAACAGTTGGCCGCTTGCCGCAAAATATTGGTTGGTGCGCACGAATATGTCGGCTGGCATCTGCACGGCGCGGCGGGGGCGGATTACACCACCGCCGCCACCACCGGACTGTTGGATCTAGCGCAGAATCAATGGTCGTATGAGCTGTTGGCGCACTTGGGGCTGGATGCGGATAAGTTGCCCGGCTTGCACGCGGCGACGAGCGTGGTTGGTGAGGTGACGGCGCCCGCCGCGATGGCCACTGGCATTCCAGTTGGCACACCGGTATTGCGCGGCGCAGGCGATTTGGCCGCCACCACCGTCGGCGTGGGCGCTGGTGAACCGGGGCGGCTCTACGGCTATCTGGGCAGCAGCGGCTGGATCGCCTCCAGCCTGGCGCGCGCAACACCCAATCCCCAGGGTGGCGTCTTTACCCTGCGCCATCCGGATCCGCAGCGCTATATCCAGGTCGCGCCGATGTTGACGGCGGGCGGCAATCTGGATTGGTTTCGACGGCAAGTGGCAAGTGGCAGAGCGCAGATTGCGAGTTATGACCAGGTAAATGAACAGGCGGCAGCCGCACCAGCAGGCAGTCGCGGGTTGCTCTATCTGCCTTATTTGGCGGGGGAACGGTCACCTTTTAGTGATCCCAACGCGCGGGGGGCATTTATCGGGCTATCTACACTTTCCACCCAGGCAGATATGGCGCGTGCGGTCATGGAAGGGACGGCCTTGGCCTACCGCTCGCTGTGTGAAGCGTTGGCTACACCGCCGGGCGGACCACTCTATCTGGTGGGCGGTGGCGCAAAATCGGCGATCTGGTGCCAGATCCTAGCTGATGTGTTAGGCAGTGTGGTGCATGTGGTGGCCGCGCCGGCTGATGCCGCGGCGCGGGGTGCTGCCATTATCGCCGGGGTTGGGTTGGGCTGGTATGCTGACTACTGTCCAGCAGGAAATTTCTTTGCGGTGAATCAAATTTATACGCCGGAGGCTAAATCTACACAGTTGTATGACAAGTTATATACTGTGTTTCGACAACTTTACCCACAACTGCGCGGAGCGTTCAAAGATCTGGCGGCTATCCCTGCTTGGGCAGACCATTAAAAAACTATCTTGCTCAGGTTGATACCTAGTCGATTGTCGGTAATCCCTTGTAAGTGTCGTTATCCCGTTTGGCAACCCTTACGATTATTATTGTTACAATTTCCTCATGGATGCGGTAGATAATTCGGTATTGCTCCAATGTAATCCGATAATACCCAGCCAGGTCGCCTGTCAATGCTTTGGTGCCTTTAGGTCTTGGATTATCGACCAATGCCAAGATTGTCTGTTTCACTCTTTGGCGAATATAGCCAGGCAAACGGTCTATGATGGGGCGAGTATTACCAAAATCAAGCCGGTATTTTTTCGTCATCCGCCACCCATGCTTGCAATTCTTCTGGCGTCATGATGTCATGATCAGCTTGCCCAGTGGCGGTCAACCATTTATGCCGATAGATAGCCACTTGATCTTCTAGCTCGTCCACAAGTGCCAGACGATCCAGGATTGCGTCCCATTGCTTTGGGTCTAAGATAACGGCTGTAGGACTACTATACTGTAACAGATAGAGCGGACCAGCAGACAACTTTTGCAAAATAGCGTTGTAGTTATTGCGAAAGTTAGACACAGATTCAAATTGTGGTTTTGTCATATCCTCACCTTAATTTCAAACTCTTGTACCATCTATTGCTAAAATTAACATATCATGCATCAATCTGTCAAACGCTATTTGTTATATAGTGCCATAGCAGAGGGTTACATAGGGTTATTTATCGGTTGAGATCGTTTAGGTACGTGTGGTATGATTAGCCACGGCGTCTGGATGGCGCTATAGTTGCCCCCAGTCTTTAGACTGTTTCTGTAAAATCAGAGGAGATTCTGCATGCCCAAGATTGCCTTTATCGGTGCGGGGAGCTTCGGCTTTACACGCAAACTCGTACGCGATGTACTGACCTTTCCGCTGCTAGAAAATGCGACGATTGCCTTGATGGACATCGATCCGGAACGACTCGACTTTGCCCAACGTGCCGTACAACGCATTGTCGACATGGGTGGCTACCCCGCCAAAGTTGAAGCAACGCTCGATCGCGCCACCGCCCTAAAGGATGCTGATTACGTCGTTATCACCATTCTCTCCAGCCCGGTCGACATCTGGCGCCACGATATTGAAATTCCCAAGCAGTATGGCGTTGACACCAATATTGGTGACACGCGCGGCCCGTCCGGCATCTTCCGCGCCCTGCGCACCATTCCGGTGATGCTCGATATTGCCCGCGATATGGAACGCTTGTGCCCCAATGCAACCATGCTTAACTACACGAATCCGATGGTGCTGCTCTGTCGCGCCATGCAGCGCGAGACGAGCATCCAACTGACGGGGCTCTGCCACAGTGTGCAAGGCACTGCCGAGATGCTGGCCAAATGGATCGGCGCGCCGATGGCAGAGATTACCTACACCTGCGCCGGCATCAACCACATGGCTTGGTATCTGGAATATAAGTGGAAGGGAGAAGACGCCTACCCACTGATCCGCAAGGCGATTACGGAGCGCCCCGAAGTGTACAACGAAGAGGTAGTGCGCAACGAGATGTTCCTGGCCCTCGACCACTACGTGACCGAGTCGAGCGGGCACAACTCCGAGTACAACTGGTGGTTCCGCAAACGCCCGGATCTGATCGAGAAATATTGCACGCACGGCACGGGCTGGAATCCCGGCGAATATGGCTATGTGATCAAGCATTACGAATTGCGGATGAACAATTGGCGCGAAGAGATCCAGAAGTGGTTCGATGCGGACAAGCCAATTGAATTGGAACGTGGCCACGAATATGCGGCCTATATCATCAATGCATTGGAAGGCGGCGAACCGTTCGAATTCAACGGCAATGTGGCCAACAAAGGGCTGATCAGCAACTTGCCACAGAATGCCTGTGTAGAAGTACCCGTCTGGGCCAGCCGCAAAGGCTTGCAGGCCGTGCCGGTCGGTGCGTTGCCAGCGTCCTGCGCCATGCTCACCGGGCTCAGCTCGCAGATCGAAGAAATGACGGTCGAAGGCTGTCTCAGCGGCGACCCACGCATGATCTATCAAGCAATTGCCCACGACCCACTGACGGCGGCGGTGCTTTCGCTGGCCGAGATCCGGCAGATGGTCAACGAGATGTTTGCGATCAACACTGCCTATCTGCCTACGTTTAAGCACTTTAAGGTGTAGGTTTGTTTCAGTTGTAGGTGCGGTTAAAAACCGCACGATCTGGGTATATCACAATCGTACGGTTAAAAACCGCACCTACAATACCTTACCTTAATGACATTGACTCAGCACCTGGCCCCATCCGCCGCATTTTCTGCACATAGTCCGTTACATCTTGATCCAACGCTAGTGGATAGGTGTAGCCCAGGTGTTCGGCAACTTCGCTGGCCACTTTGCGAAAAAGGGCCAGCGTGCGCAATAATGCGGTCCAGTTTTCCTCGATCCCAGCCCCGGCGTAGGTGCTTGCCAGCTGTGCCCAAAGCGCCGCGGGCAAGTGCTTTTTCAAACCTTTGCCCAGCGAGCCTGTCTTCATCGACCACGCATAGTCGAGTTCCATCCGCCATTCCAGCATTGGGCGCAGATAGACATGTTTCATGTCATAGTCCAGACACCATTTGGCTGGCAGCAGTTCGTCGCGCCAGAGGCACTTCGCCACATAGGGCGCATCGCTGAAAAACTCTTCCACCATGCGCACAAAGGTTTCCTCGCTGGGTGGGGTGGGGATGTAGGATTTGTAGGTGGGCGCTTTCAGCACAACGGTAATTTTATCTTTGTCGAGCAGAACGGTATAACCAGCATCCAACTCGTCGGGTAGCACTGGATCAGCGACGATCTGGGTTAATAATTCGACGGACCAGAGGGTGAAATCGATCTTGAGGCCATCCACGTATTGGATAACATTACCAAACTGCTCATGGCCATAACCCGGCGCAGTGGCTTTTATTAGCCCAGACGGCGTAAGCCCCCTGCGTAAACGCAGGGGGCTTACGCCGTCTGGCGTTACTGCGCCAGGATATAACGATGACAGTCGATACCGGATAGTTTATTAGATAGAATTTCGTATTTGACATTTTCATCTAAATACGTTACACTTGGGCTATGAAGACGTTTAAGTATCGTATTTACCCAAGCACAGCGCAAGAGACCCAACTTAATCAACAGTTGGAACTTTGTCGCTGGGTCTACAACAAAACGCTTGAGACGCGCAAGAATTCTTACGAACAACTGGGTATATCCTTGAGTTACTACGATACTAAGAAAATGTTGCCCGACTGGAAAGCTGAAAAGCCAGACTTGAAGCGAGTGCATTCGATGGTTCTGCAAGATGTAACCATGCGGGTTGAACTGGCTTTTCAGGCGTTTTTTCGCCGCGTGAAGGCTGGTGAAGAAGAACCAGGTTATCCACGCTTTAAGGGTTACGGTCGCTACGATTCGATGTGCTATCCGCAGTATGGTAACGGCGTCAAGCTTGACGGCAACCAATTGAACTTGAGCAAGATCGGTAGCGTCAAAGTCAAACTGCATCGCGAGTTGATTGGTCCGCCCAAGACCGTTTGTATCCGTCGTTCGGCTACTGGTAAGTGGTTTGCTACCTTCGCTTGTGAAAGCGAGAAGGTAGTGCTGCCCGATGAACCAAAGTGCATTGGCGTCGATGTTGGTACAGCCACCTTTGCCACCTTGAGTGATGGCAGCAAAGTAAAGAACCCTCGCTTTTTCAAGCGTGATGCGAAGAGATTGGCAGACGCCCAACGCAGACTTGAGAAGGTCGCAAAAGGCACACCCGAACGCATCAAGCGCAAGAAGATCATTGCGCACATTCACGAACGGATTGCTAACAAGCGAAGCGACTTTGCGCACAAACTTTCGCGGCATTGGGTAAACACCTACGGCGCGATTGTCTTGGAAAAATTGAATATCGTCAGCATGATGGAAGAACACACCATCGTCTTTGGCAACAAACTCAACAAGAGTATTGCTGATGTTGCATGGAACCAACTCGCACAGTTCACAGCCTACAAAGCGGAAGATGCTGGTAGACTGTTCTTGCAAGTTGACCCACGCAACACAAGCAAACGTTGTTCGCGTTGCAGTATGCTGGTCCCAAAGACTTTGGCTGATCGTACCCATTCGTGCCCTCACTGCGGTCTGGTGCTCGATAGAGACCATAACGCCGCTATAAACATTCTTGCGTTGGGGTTACAACGCATCAACGCCGGTTCACCGGATGAAGTTGTAGAAGCCCCTGCCTTTAGGCATGGGGAGTAGTCACCGTAAGGCTATGCTTTGCTAATTGGTAGGCTCTCGATGCGCAGCAATAAATTCCATAGTCGCCTGCGCAATTAATCCGGAACGTGTCTCGCCACGATTGGCCGCAAATTGATCCATCTGCGACAACAAGCGTGCCGGCAGCGTGATGTTGATCCGTTTGGACTGACCGCTGATCTTCGCCAAGTCAACCGCCACCAGCGCCCATATCCCATCGGCATAATCAGGATTTTGGTGGTGATATTCAATGCTGTGTGGCGTTGGCATTGGCTCCTCATCCAGCAAGATACCCTCCAGATGACATTCAATGGCTTCTTCTGCTTGTGTGATCGCATCGTCCAATGTAGACCCGGCGGAAAAACAACCTGGCAGATCGGGAACGGTGACACCATAATCACTGTCTGGGTCTTTATGAATTACAATTGGATAACGCATTCGTTTTTTACTCCCACGGCCAACCAGCTTGTCGATAAATGCTCCGCAACGTCCCTTTGGGTAAGTCTTTCTTGGGGTGAGGAATCGTTACACGCCCCGGTTTGGCTGGGTGTTTGTATTGATGATGACTGCCTCGAATATGTATGAGTTCCCAACCATCCGTTTTTAGCTTGGCGATCACCTCACGACTTGACATGCTGCAATTGTACACATCATACACACCTAATGTCAAAAGTAATTACCGCAGGGCAAAAACTTTACAAGTTTACAGAATATAATCAGTAATCCCTAAACATGGGCCTTAGACCCTTCGGGTTTTAGATCAGGAACTAGAATTCACCTCACGCACGAAAACCCGAAGGGTCTCTCGGCGCTACGCTGCGATCTACTGATCATGGAATCCTGAGCGCTGATAAAGAGTAACAAAAAAACAACAATAAACATACACAAATCTTATACAAAGGGAGTAAAGTAGGAGATCAGGAATTTTAATAAAGTGACCGGATCAAGGGTTAATGCGGAATGGTTAACGGTTAATGTTTAACTATAAACGACATTCGTGATAGCCAAGTCGCCATTAACCATTCCGCATTAACCCTTGATCTGTTCTGTATCATCTGAGGTAGCTAATGAGTGAAGAATTGATAACCCGTGTTGAATTGCCGGCGGTGGTGTTGCGCGATGCGCTGATTGTGCCGCACATGGCCACGCCTTTAGAACTGGATGATGAAGCGACCCAAGCGGCGGTGCGTGTCGCCTCGAGCGAAGGGCGCCTGCTCCTGCTCTTCGCCCTGCCCGATCGCGCCGACCAACCCCTGGCGGATCAAATCCACCCCGTGGCGGTGATCGCCCAAATTCAGGCGATGCAGCGTGGCGGCGGCACCCTCTTAATTGCCCAAGGCTTGATGCGCGCCGAAGTGCAAGCCCTGGTGGAAACCGAGCCTTATCTGCGCGCGGTTGTGCTGCCGCGCCCCGACCCCGAAACTTGGGACGAAGCAACCGAACAACTCAGCCTGGAAGTGCGTGGTTTGATCGAAGCCTTTATTGAGCTGACGCCCGGTCTGCCCGAAGGTGTGATCAACTATGTCCGCTCGATCCGTTCGCCTGGTCACCTGGCCGACAACAGCGCCTATGCCCCGGAATACACCTATGAGCAGCGCATGGAATTGCTCAATACCTTTGACTTAAAAGCACGCTTACTCATCGTGCGTGATTTCTTCCGCCAGCGTGTGGCCGTGGCCCAGGTGCAGGCGCAGATTCGCCAGCAGGCCAAACAAGGCGTGGAAGGCACACAGCGCGAATATATTCTGCGCGAACAGATGAAGGCGATCCGCAAGGAATTGGGCGAAAGTGATGAGACTGAAGCCGAGCTAGGCGAATATCGCCAGAAAATTGAAGCGGCAGGCATGACGGACGAGGCCAAAAAAGAAGCCTTGCGCGAGCTGAGCCGCATGGAAAAGATGCCGCCGCAGGCCGCCGAGTTTTCGGTGATCAAAAGCTATCTGGATTGGCTGTGCGAGTTGCCGTGGAGCAAACTCAGCGTGGACGATCTGGATATTGCCCATGCCCGCCAGGTGCTCGACGAAGATCATTACGATCTGCAAGAAGTGAAGGATCGCATTCTTGAATTCCTGGCCGTGCGCAAATTGGCGCTGGATCGCGACGATTTGCCCGCTGCCGCCGACGAACGCCGCGGTGCGATTCTCTGCTTTGTCGGGCCGCCCGGCGTGGGTAAAACCTCGCTGGCCAAGTCGATTGCGCGGGCGCTGGGGCGTGAGTTCACGCGCATGGCGCTAGGCGGCATGCGTGACGAAGCCGAGATTCGCGGCCACCGGCGCACCTACATTGGCGCGTTGCCGGGCCGCATTATGCAGGCGATCCGCCGGACAGGCACGCGCAACCCGGTTTTCGTACTGGATGAGATCGACAAAGTCGGCTCAGATTGGCGCGGCGATCCTTCATCGGCGCTGCTCGAAGTGCTAGACCCGGAACAGAACACGCACTTCCGCGACCATTATCTGGACGTAGATTTCGACTTATCGCAGGTGATGTTTATCACCACGGCCAACTTGCTCGAACCGATCCCGGCGCCGCTGCGCGACCGTATGGAGATCATTCGGCTGGATGGCTACATCGAGCCGGAGAAGATGCACATTGCGCACAAATACTTGATCCCGCGCCAGGTGCGCGCCAACAGTTTACGTGAAGGTGAGCTGGGTTTTACCGACGACGCCCTGCGCACGATCATTCGAGATTACACGCGCGAGGCCGGTGTCCGCCAGTTGGAACGTGAAATCGGGCGGGCCGCGCGCAAGGTAGCCACCGACATTGCCGCGGGTACCGTAAACGATGCGGTGATCCTGGATGCGCCGGCGGTCGCCAAACGGTTGGGCAAACAACGCTTCTTCTTTGAAGCGGCCGAACGCACGCAGACACCGGGCGTGGTCACCGGGTTGGCCGTGTCCGAAGTGGGTGGTGACATTCTCTTTATCGAGGCCAGCCGCATGGCGGGCAGTGGACGCTTGACCCTGACCGGGCAGTTGGGCGATGTGATGAAAGAGTCGGCCAACATTGCGCTCTCCTATGTGCGGGCGCGGGCCGAAAGTTTTGGCATCGATCCGACGCTGTTTGAGAAGAGTGATATCCATCTGCACGTCCCCGCCGGGGCGACGCCCAAAGATGGGCCGTCGGCGGGGGTGGCGCTGGTCTCGGCGCTGGTCTCGCTGCTCACCGGCACATCTGCCGGCGGTGAAGTGGCGATGACCGGTGAAGTCACCCTGCGCGGGCGGGTGATGCCCGTGGGCGGCGTCAAACAAAAGGTGCTCGCCGCCCATCGAGCCGGGTTGCACACGGTCATCATTCCCAAACGCAACGAACTGGACCTGGACGACTTGCCCGCAGAAGTGCGCCAGAGTATGACCTTTGTGCCCGTCGAGACGATCGATGAGGCGCTGCCGCATGTGCTGCCCGGTTTGCAGCGCTCGATCCAGTTGGTAGTGCCCGAGGCGTCACCGATTGTAGCGCAAAACGGCCACGTCAAAGAGAAGATTGCGCTGCCTGAGTAAGCGCTGAGAGCCTATTTGAATTTTCACAACAGCAAGGCCACGCTGATGGTGATTCACAAAATAAACCGGTCATCGAGTGGAGGGGGGGGGTGTGTAAAGCGGGGGGCGGCCCCCGTGGGGCAGAAAAACCGCCCAAGAAACCAAGAAAAAGTTTAGTAACAC
>JBBRVA010000195.1:0-11165 GCA_038247295.1 Caldilineales bacterium
CACCTCCGCACCCGTGTTACCAACGCCTTCAGCTTTTCTTCCCACTCCAACGATGCCTTGACCGGATCGGCTAAATGATCGCCCCAATAATGGGTAGTTTTGGCAACCGCCGTGATCACATTCTTGATCTCGCCTTTGACGCTAAAATAGTCACCGACCGGGACGAAACATTGGCTGCCGGTTGCATAGGCGTCCACGTTCTCCTGGCGGATCTGTTCGCTCAGCCAGCGGGCTTTGCCGGCCTGACCACATTCAACGCCAATCCAGCCATTCGCAGCCGGGGTGGCCTGTAGCCCACTGACGAGGGCAATGCCACGCACAATTTCTTCGACAGCAAACTGGTAACCGGCGCTGTTTGGATCGCCGTCGGTTTGCGCCTGTAAGAGTGTGGCGCGGTGGGGTGGGCCGCCAGCACTGGCCAAGACACAAAAATTGTCCCACATTTGATCCCACGCGACCGAGTTGTCCTCGTTATAGACAAATGCGGCCGACGCCATCGGCGCACGCTTGTCTTGATTGGTAGCACTGTTTTGATCAAGCGCTGTGCTAAGGGTGGGTTTCGTTAAAATATCGACACTCATGGCAAAGTCCCCTGTCATTGATTATTTGTGCTGCTATTACTGTAATTTTGTCAACGTTGCTTGCGCTTCGGCGGCGTAGTGGACCGAGAAATAAGGATTGATTGCGAGCGCCTGTTGCAAATAATCGCGTGCCGCATCCGTTTCCCCTAAGGCAGCCGCGATCATCCCCGTATGAAAATAGAGGATGGCGTCACGTGTCTTGAGCTGTAGAGCCTTTTCACTATAAGGTTTCGCTTCGTCAAATTTACCATTTTGATAAAGCGCCCAGGCCAGTGTGTCGGCGGCGTGGATCGTCGGGCGCCGTTCGTAGACAGCGCGCGCCTGTTGCTCGGCCAACACTTTGTCACCGTGATTGGCGTTAAAGAGCGCTAATTCCAAATCGACATCCATCCCGGCGCCAACATTGAGCTGCTGGATTACATTCACCAACCCATATTGCTCCTGGGCTGCCTCGTTGTTGCCCGTCGCAGCATACCATTCACCCAGGGTAATCACCATGTCTGGCAATGGCAACCGCTGGACAATTGCCCCGTAACGCTCAATTGCCGCATCCAGGTTGCCTTGCGCTGCCTGCACACGCGCCACACCGGCCAGGGCATAGGCGTAGTCGGCTTTTTGCTTTAGTGCTGCCTGGTAAATTGCTGCTGCATTCTCCAAATCACCTCGGTTAAAGTAGAGATTACCCAGTTGTACCTGTGTCCACAGCCATTGCTCTGAGCCTGGCACCGCTGTGCCAACCGCGGCTTGCATCGCCGTAATCGCGCCGTCCACATCACCGTACAATTCGCGCACATAAGAGACGCGGCTATATGAACTGAGATCGGGCCGCAAATCGACCATCTTTTGTAATGTCGCAACAGCCGTGTCGTATTGGCCCAACTCGACCTGCGCGTCGACCATGATGCCTAAAATCTGCGCCCGAAACGGGTTGATCGCACGTGCCTGTTCCGCCCAGACCAACGCACCTTGGAAGTCGTGGCGGGCCAGCGCCAAAATGCCTTGGCCGACCAAGGCATCCAGCTGCTGTGGGTCACGCTTGAGCGCGTTATCAAACGCACTCTGCGCTTGCGTGTAAAAAGAAGGATCGGCGGTTTCGCGCACTTTTTGCAGATAGGCCATGCCCAGTTCCGCATAGGCGTTCGTATCATCCGGATTACGCCGCAACCCTTCTTCTAAGCGCGTCATCGCTGCTTGCGAAGATAATTCAATCGGCGCCGGTGGCGTGGCGCGTTGCGTAGACGCCAGATTGTCCTTTGCCATACGCACAACAAGCGCAATCGCCAGAATGAGAACAGCAAATAAGAGCATAAAGAGTGGGCGGCGCAGAGCTTGGCGTTTGGGTAGTGGTTGCGTCATTAGCGTAGACATAAACAATCTTCCTTCGTGTTGTAATCTGCGTCGAGCAAATTGGGCTAAACTGTGCTAGAACCGGGTTGCGTGGCTGCCCGTCACCACGCAACCCGTTCATTACGGAGAGAGTACCTTGCTGCTAAACGATTACCGAGTCACAAACGGTGCGTAGAGCTTGATTGCAGCCGCGGCTTCGTCCGGCATGTCATCTTCGTCCGGACCAGTGCTGGCTGGCACATCGTCGGCGTTGGCATCAGTGCTGTTCAAGATCGAACTGCTTACCGTATTGCCAACCCTGTTCATGTTAGCAGTGACAGTAGCGGCCACTGTGCCTTCCTCTACCACATACTCGACATAAATCGACGGTGCGGCGGTTGGCTTGCCATCGTGGGACCATGCTTCGCGATGGCCCGAACCGCTGATCACAAAGGCCACGTCGTTGCCGGCTGCCCAACCACTGCGGCTGACAATTTCCTGGACAATCGTTTTCAAGTCGGGGCTCCAATACTTCTCACCCTTTTCCCAGACCACCAAATCGCTCCAGTCTACGCTGGCTGCCGTTTGGCTACGGCCAGAGATACTAGATTGGGCGTCGCCAAACTCGGCCGCATCATCCGTCGCTTCGCCGTAAATGGTCAGCGAAGTTGCATCATCTTCTTCGTCATCAGATGCTACGAATTGAATGTAGGCATTGACGATTGTAGCGCCAGCGGGTACATCTAGCGCCTGGAAGCGGACGCCCACGGTATCTTCACCCAGGTCCAAATCTTCACTGCTCACCTTGATCGAGCCACTGCTGCGCTCTTCGGCGTCGTCGCGCTTGGCTTCGACCATCGCCATGGTGGATTCGGTCATCGGACCCGGATCCATCGCCGGATTGTCGTGGATATGTTCCTGACCGCTTTGCGCCAGGCCCATGTAGGGGAAACCGTCGCGGAAAGGAACATCGTTGAAGTCAACCCCGTCGGTCAGGATGCCGATCAAAGCGGGGTTGAAGGCAAAGGCGGTGTCGCGTCCGTCGATTACTTGATAGGCGGCGCCGGCGACGGCCAACAGTTCGATCTCAACCGTGTCGTCGATGAGGCGGCGGCCATTGGGGAAACCGCAGGCATCGCCACCCAGGACGCCCAGGCGGCTGGGTTCTGGTTTGCACAAGTCGCCCTTAATGGCGGTGTTGATGCGAATCATTTCTGCTGGCACCACTCCCGCCGGTTGATTGACATTAAAGCCAGCCGGTAACACAGCAGGGCCACCCGCGGTGATGATGGTGAATGGGGCCGCCAGTTTGAAGCCGGTTAGAAAGATATCGAAGATGTCACCACGCCCGCTGCGGGGTGAGCCAACGGTAAATTCCGTTTTGCAGTCGCCATCGCTATCGCCTGGCAGTGGTACGCCGTAAAGCGCGCAGAGCAGGTTGCCGATTTCCGGATCTTCGACGCTCTTCTGCAAGAGCTGCTGGATGCCGGCGCCAGCGCCACCCGTGTAGAGGAACAGGTCTTGTTCCGGCTTCAAGCTGTTGAACGCATCCTTCAGCGCCAATGGCAACACGACTTCGTTGACCAACGGCATGCCCAAGCGTGAAACCTGGACCGGATCGCCGCTGTCGGTGCGCGTGCCCAAGCCAGCCAGACCTTCGAAGACGCTCATGCTGGGGCGACGAGTGGTTGCCCAGACGCCCAACACTGGCTCAGTGCCCTGCGTCAGACGGCTGATCGGGATCTCCAGCACCATACTATGCACATTGAAACCGGCGACAGAATCGACCGGATCGTTGTTGCCTTGGCTGTAGCCGATCGGCGGCTGTTGCCCACGCAGCGTCAACAGATCAAAGATTTGCAGATCAACCCAGAACGCATCATCGGTGGGGCCGGCGTAGATTTTGATATCGCCTGCGGTCTCGATGAAGTTGCTGTTCAAACCGGCATAATCAGGTGTGGACTTGCTGCCGATATTGACCGGCGAGACCAACTGATTGCCTACCAACACGGTAGCGCCAGCTGCGCTGGTTTCGGTGATGGTGTAAACCTGCTGCTCGTTCCAATTCTCCCCATTCGCACCGATGGGACCGGTGTTGTAGAGGAAGGTGGTCGGGTTCTGAATGATCGACTTGCTGTTCAGCGTGTAGGTGAAATCCGGTACGGCATCCCCATCATTATCAACGTTGATGTCGTAGAGCAGGCCCTTCCCCCACTCGTAGTAGTTGGGGCCGCCTTCGGGGCCTTCAAACGGAATCCAACTGGCCACCAACACAACATTGTCGGGGTTGGTGGGCGAAACAAAGACATAGGTATCGGTGTTATCGGCGAACTGATCTTGGGCGATTAAGGGTGCTTCACGGTGACTAGATGCGGTCACCGGCGTCACGTTGGTGAGCAACGTCGCTGCCATCAGCAGAATCGGCGTACATACCAGCGAGGCGATCATGATAAGATTCGGTAGAATGAGCTTATCAGTTTGGTGTTTCATTGGGGCTCCTTTACAAGACTTGGTAGATCATCAGGTGAGAACTTTGCTCGCTTTGGCTGCTCGGGCAAGCAATCCGCCGGCGGCAAAGTGCTCTCCTTCTGATCCGATAAATGTTTTATGTGAAGCCCACGGTGCAATTAGCCGTGGGCTTCACATTTAAAACCGTGGTTACTGAGCTGGATTGTTCATGATCCAGGGGGCCAGCAGGCTGTAGAACGGGTTCAGGTGCCAGTGCGCCTGACCAGACTGCGCCGGGGCCATGTACGGGAATGTCGTGCGGAACGGTACGTCGTTGGCGTTGACACCGTCGTCCAGAATGCCGATGAGGGCTGGATTGAAGGTAAAGCTGGCGTCGCGACCATCAATCACTTGATAGGCAGCGCCGGCAACGGCCAACAATTCGATCTCAACCGTGTCATCGGTCAGGCGACGGCCATTCGGGAAACCGCAGGCATCGCCACCCAAGACGCCGAGACGGCTGGGGGTTAGTGAGCAGATCGCGCCTTTGAGGTCGGTGTTGATGCGGATCATCTCGGCGGGAATGGCATTGGCTGGTTGATTGACATTTGTCCCGGCCGGTAGTGTTACTGGGCCGTTAGCCGTGTTAATTGTGAATGGGGCGACTAGCTTGAAACCGGTGAGGAAAATGTCGAAGATGTCGCCGCGTCCGCTGCGGGGTGTCCCTGCGGTAAATTCGGTGTCACAATCATCGTCACTATCTGCCGGCAGCGGTACGCCGTACAAACCACACAAGAGGTTGCCAATTTCTGGGTCTTCAACACTCTTCTGCAAGATTTGTTGGGCAAGAAGGCCAGCGCCACCGGTGTAAACGAGCAGATCCTGTTCGGGGCGCAAGGTGTTGAAGGCATCCTTTAAGGCCATCGGGATGACGACTTCGTTGACCAACGGCATACCCAGGCGCGAAACCTGAACCGGGGCGCCGCTGTTGGTTTGGGTGCCCAAACCGGCCAGCCCCTCTAGAACACGCATGGTTGGCCGACGTGTGCCTGCCCACATTCCGATCACAGGTTCGGTGCCACCCTGCTTCAAGCGGCTGATCGGCACTTCGACGACCAGGCTGTGAACGTTGAAGGCCGAGACCGAATCGGTGGGGCGGTCGTAGCCACCGGGATAGCCGGGGGGCGGTCCACCCGCTTTCAACGGTTGGTTGCCTTTGCCGCGCAAGGTCAAAAGATCAAAAATCTGCAAATCGACCCAGAAAGCATCATCGGTCTGGCCGGCGAATACTTTGCCCGTATCGCCACCGTTACTAAACGTGCGGATCGCGGCGCTTTCCAGTGTTTGGACATAATTGGGTGTCGATTTTTCGCCAATGTTGACGGGCGCTGCTGGCTGGTTGGCAATCAGTTGCGTTACCCCACCGGTATCAGTAGTTTCGGTTACGGTAATGAACTGCTGGCGGTTCCAGTCGGGGTCTGTCAGCCCAGTCAATGTGCCAACGTTGTACAGGAAAGTGGTGGGAATGTTTACTTTCACTTTGCTGGACAGGGTGTAGGTTATATCAGCTTTGGCATCGCCATTGTTGTCAACGTACAGGTCATACAGGGCGTTGTCATCCCATTCGAAGTAGTTGGGGCCACCTTCTGGCCCTTCAAAGGGAATCCAACTGCCGATCAGGACCAAATTATTCTGATTTTCAGGTGAAATAAAGACATAGGTGTCGGTGTTATCGGCGTACGGATCCTTCGAAATCAGCGGTGCTTCGCGATGGCTGGAGGCCAACGCTTGCGTGCGGAAACCAATCAAAACGGCACTAATCAAGATGAGCGGTGTCAAGACAGCGCTGAGAACAAGGCCGAATTGACGCAAAGTGCGTCGTCGAGGCGGGTGATTCATGGTCGGTTCTCTCCGTAAAATGATGAGCAAGACAGAAGTGAATAAAATAGTGGATGAATTTTGTTAATTCAGGCTGGCACACCTCCTTGTGCTGGGCGTCGATTGGGAGCCAAAAGCCAGGTTATTGCTTGTCGTGCATGCGCTGTTTATATGCTTTTCTGCTATTCAACCCGCAAACTTTCGCTTCATGCAATCTGACGTAAGTGATATAAATTTGGATGTAGCTAGTTTGGGAATTTTTTGGATCTCGCTCAACTTTCGCTCAACTAGCTACCCTTGGTCCTGCTTCTCCAGTGTAAACTGCTTCGCTGTTCATTTTGTAGACCAAAAAATGTTCACTTTTTGATCAGACTAGCGTCTGTAATTTTTGTCTGATTGCTGTTTTAAGGGGAAGGAAGGGGGAAATTAGCGTGCAAATTTGCTCTATGTAAAAACGGCGCCCACTCCATGCAACATGGAGTGGGCGCCGTTTGCTCTGCTTTCCTCAATTTGGGCCTGCGTATAGGTTGTCCGCGGTTGTAGTCGTATGAACCAATCAGCCTACTAACACAATCGGCGTCGTCGGGACTTGGCTACCACCAGCTGGCTCAATTGTGACGGCGACGTTGACAAAATCGCGTCCCGCTTCTGGGATCGTAATTGTGAGCATGCCTGGGTCCTGACTATGGATTGGCATCAGACCGGAGGGTAAAGGGACACCGTCCGCGCCAATGAACCATAGTTGGTACGTTTGCGTCTCGGGCAAAGGTTGCAGATTATGCGCAACCAATACACCAATGTCGTTATGGACATAAAATGTAGCCGTTGCGTTCGGTTGTATTTCGCTATTCAGGACAATTTCGCGGGTTGCACCAGTAATGACAGCCACACGCACCTGCTGAGTCTGCAATTCTTGTTGCAAGGATTGGTTAATTGTCTGTAACTGGGTGACTTGGCCCTGGGCAGCACTCAGTTCGGCGCTGAGACGGCCGACGGTGCCGCGCAGTTGGGTCGTCATAAAGGCCAGGAGCACCAAAGCCGCGGCCACACCAAACCCCATTAAGCCGCGCGCCAATCCACCAACCCAGTTGCGGCCTGTTGTTGCGTGGCGCCGCTGCGCTGGCGCCGATTGCATTTCCTGCACACGGGCAATTATTTTGCGTGGCGGAAACGCCAGCGGCGGAGCACCTCGGCTCCGCTGGTTCGTCGCTAGATCGGCCTGGGCGCGTTGCAGTAGTTGCGACTTAATATGCGCCGGCGGGGCCACCGGTGGCGCGGCATAGGCGAAGTGAGCCGTGGCCGTTTCCAACTCTGTCACGCGATCCAAGATCGCCTTCTGTTGTTCGATGTAGCTTTCTACGGCTAACATCTCTTCTGAATCCAGCGCGCCTAGAACAAAGCCCGGCAGCAATTCTAATACTTCATTATAGGTAAGCGCAGCCCTTGGTGGATTGCGTCTTTCATCACTCGCGGAGTTTGGTTGATTTTCTTGCATCGTAATGCCTTTATTCTGGATAGCCACTAGCGCGTAGCAATCGCCCCACTTTTTCCAACCCAATGCGCATGCGTGTTTTGATCGTGCCTAAAGGTGTGCTGGTATGTTCAGCAATTTCGCGCTGGCTCATACCCTCAAAATAGGCAAGTTCCAGGCAAACTCTTTGTTCGCTTGGAATGCTTTCGAGGGCTTGCACAACATGTTGCTGCTTTAACCGTTGCTCCACTGCTTGTTCCGCACTTGCATATGCATACGCTGTCGATTGCTCCACAGTTCCCAAATCGTTTGTCGTGCTGGGCCGCGCCTTGGTAGAGCGTAATTGATCTAATCCTTTATTGCGCGCAATCCGATGCAGCCAGGCCGCTACAGATCCCTTCTCCGAGTACTGTTCGGATTTCTGCCATATTTGCCAGAACGTCTCTTGCAGCAAGTCCTCGGCTGTTGTCGGTTCACGCACAATTCGGATTAACAAGCTATACAGAGACTGTGCATGACGCGCATAGAGAATTTCATATGCCCAAAGATCCTTGCCATTCACCAACTGGAGAAGCATTTCATCAGAATAGCCTTGATAGGCATCCTTGGATTTGGGCTGCATCATCATGGACTACCCTCTTTGACGTATAGTTTTGCAAAATGGATGCTAACATTTTGGGCTAGTTGGCAAATTTTATTTGCAATTGTAAGGCAGATGCATTTAACCATTCGGCGCTAACCTTTTCTGCATATATAATAAGCGGATCAGTTTATCGCCCACGCGTAGGCGGTTAGATTCACCTGTTAAATTAAAATCAAGCGCTTCGAAAAATTGGAGGGCTTTGTTATTAAACTGTTCTACGCCCAGCCGCGCGCTTGTCATACCTGCTACATTGGCCAACCAAGGCTCCAATAGCGACCAGCTTTGGCGACCGATACCACGCCGCTGATAGGGTTCGGCCACCATCAACATGCCGATATAGACAACTTGATCATCTGGCCAGTGCAGTCGATAATCGAGCATGCCAATTAATTCTGCGCCTGCGCTTGCATCATCGGCTACGATTCGGCGCACAATGCCGAGCATGGCCCGACCTGGCGTTGCCGCAACCGCACGTAAATCGGCAGCAGCCTGACCGGCCGGGCTGCTGGGTTGTTTGTACATCTGCCAATAGCCAGGCGTCGCCATGTACACCGCCTGTAAAGCGGCGGCGTGATCTTCTACTGTAAGTGGCAGCAGCGAAATGTCCAACGTTATACCAGCTTTTTTACGGCGCTGCGTACATGATCAAGTCGGGCGCGCTGGCTTTGCAGATCACCGCTAATCTGCTCTAATTTTTCGCGTTCAACACGTACAAAGCGCGTGTAAGGTGCGATGGCTTCGCGTAGCCGTTGAATACTGTCGGTTAGCTCTTGCTCAAACTGGCGCGTCATGGCCGTGTTGAGTTGGTCACGCAGTTCATTGATGCGTCGGCGTAACTCTTCTTTGATCTTAGAACGGCGGTAAGGCAGCACATAGAGCCCAAGCGCTGCCACCGCGCTCGCACCCAGAATGCCGGTGACATCGAGCAAGGTGGTGTGCAAAAGTGCAACGAGCAGAGCGCCCAGGCCAATTGCCCCCACTTCGACTGCCGCGGTTTGGATGATCGCACGTTGCACCTCTTGCGCCAACTTTAATGATTCTGCCTCGCGGTCATAGCTATCGACCACTTGCTGGGCATGTCGACCTACGCTGGCGATCAAATTTTGGCGGTTGAATTCAAAACTGCTGCCAACCTGGCCGACCATCCGCTCGGCATGTTGTGTCGCACGCCGGTGCAGATACTCCATCACGTCGCGCCATTGGCGATAATCTTTATCGACCATCCAATCAATCAGATCACTCACTTGGCGTTCAATGTCGCGGCTAGTATCGCCCATCACTTGACGCTCGAATTCACCGCGCAACTTTTCGGCATTGAGCAGATCAAAGATGCGCGCAATGCGCATGGCCTCGTCGAAGAAACGATCGCCGCGTTCGAGCATCGCATAAAGCACGTTGTCGACATGGCTGGCTTGATATTTGAAGTCGCGGCGCATATCCGCTTCGTACGCCGTCAACTGTTCCTCGATTACGTCGAGGGTCTGAAAATCGCCGCGCAGCAGTTCTTGGCGCCGGTTGATGACATCTTGATATTGTTCGATCAGGCGCGTAGCAATCCCCAAAGGATTTTCTAGCTTCAACCGGATGCGTTCGGTTGCGTCGAGTTGGTTGACGATAAAGCTTTCCAGGGCTTCAAACTGGCTGGCTTCCCAGACTGGGCCCGCTGGCGCAGCTTCCCCATTGCTGTTGGCCTGTGGCTTCGCTGCGAGTTTCGCCTGCAACGCCAATCGCGCACTTACCGTAAAGATTTGTGGCTCCACGCCCAGTAGGCTGCGGCCATTGTCGCGTACAAAGTCAAGAATTTGACGCCGGTCACTCTCGGTTTCGATCAAATCAAACTTGTTGATAATAATAATAATCTTCTTGCCCCACTGGCGGATGCGCTCCAGGAAAGTGCGTTCGCTTTCACTAAAGGGACGATCGGCGCTGGTAACAAAAAGTACCAGGTCGCTGCGCGGCACAAAATGTTCGGTAATCTGTTGATGGCGCTGAACCACCGCGTTGGTGCCGGGCGTGTCGACCAGGTTTACCTCACGCAGCCATTCCACCGGCGCGTGAATGACCCAGTAATCTTCACCGGCCGGCTCCTGTCGAAAAACTTCGCCATAGCGCAACAGGTGAATATGGCTGGTGGTGGGCGTTACACCTTCTTGCAGCAGCCGGTCGCCGAGTAATGCATTGAGAAACGCTGTCTTGCCCGCATTAAATTCGCCCACCACCACGAGAAGGAAGAGTTCATCCAACTGTTGTAAACTGTGTTTTAGACGGTCCAGATCTGCTTCGGGCGCGTCTAGACGAGCCAAATGGACGCGCAATTCTTCGAGTAAAGCGCGTTCTTGGCGTAATAGTTGATCTTGTTCGTGCGTTAGTAAACGTTGCACTGCATTTCCTTCGCGTTTCTAGTGGTTTTTTTAACCGCTTTGCTTGTACAATTACAAGCACCGGCGACAAGTCACAGGATCATACGTGCCTTGTCGCCATTTGTTGCAAATAAAGAGGCATTTCTCTATTTTAACATAACTACGCCTGAGAAAAAGTAACTTTATTGCCCGACTGCACAATTGACCAGTGATGCATAAAAACTGGTGATCTGGAAGTTGCAGGACTGAGCAAAATTAGTAAGATACGTGGCGACGTAACATCTTGTGTTGCTACGGGCGGGTTAATCCATTTGGCCTCATAATTCAGAAGCAGAGGAGAACAAAAAATGACAGTTGCCTTTATCCCAGGTACCCATGTAGAAGTACCGGAAATTCCTTTCAAGGATCAAATTCGGTTGCCGGCCAATCGCACCGCCGTAATTGTTGTCGATATGCAG
>JBBRVA010000196.1:0-11161 GCA_038247295.1 Caldilineales bacterium
GGCAATGCCGCCACGTGGGGCGAACGTTGGTACGGCGCCGGTCGCGATGTCGATAACCTCCTCTACGTACGCGTCGGTGCGGGCATTGTTAGCGGGTTGGTGCTGCACGGGCAGCCTTATCTGGGTCGCAACTATGGCGCCGGCGAGTTGGGCCATATGACCGTCCAGCCCGAAGGAACACTTTGCCGCTGTGGCAATCGTGGTTGTCTCGCCACCGTTGCCACAACCGATGCGCTGCTCAACCGGGTGCGCCAATTGCTACGTCATGATACCAGCAACGCCTTATGGATCACCATGCAGCACAATTTTGATCATTTGACGCTGACCGATGTGGTCAGCGCCGCGCAGCAGGACAATCCACTGGCCCAGCAAGCGTTGGCAGAAATTGGGCGCTGGCTGGGTGTAGCCGTTGCTTCGGCGATTAACCTACTCAATTTGGAGATGGTCATTGTGGGCGGACCGCTGGCGCTGGCAGGCGATTATCTGCTCGCTCCGCTGCAAAATGAGCTGGCCCAGCGCGCCTTGCCCACCCATTTGGCCAATTTGCCCGTGACGACTTCGCTTTTGAAGGAAGATGCACCTGCGGTGGGCGCGGCCAGCCTGGTTTTACACGAGTTTCTATCCCCCCATCAGCAAGCGACGAAGCCAGCCTTATTGCATCACAGGACTACTTTCGTTCAATAAACGTTGACTCAGTTCTCACTTCCCGAACCGATGCCAAGCGTCGGCCGGTCCTTACGCGGAGTTTGTTATGAAAATTGGTATTGTCGATCTGGATACTTCTCACCCGCAGAACTGGATCCCGATTCTACGGCAGCTTGGCCACGAAGTCGTCGGCGTGTGGGACGGTGGCTCGGTTCATCCGCCCGAGTATGTTCAAAAATTTGCCGTCGAGCATGCGATTCCCCAAGTCTGTACCACGCTGGCCGAGCTAGCGGAAATGGCCGATTGTGCCATCATCCACGGTTGCGACTGGGATACGCATATTGCCAAAGCCCGGCCTTTTGTCGAAGCGGGCAAGGCGGTGTTGCTCGACAAACCGGTGGCCGGTAATTTGCGCGACTTGCAACAGATCCGCCGCTGGGTCGAAGAGGGCGCGCGTATCAGTGGCGGCTCGTCTTTACGCTTTGCCGTCGAGACGCAAACTTGGCTGGCGCAACCAGTTGCCGAGCGCGGGACGCCGCAGACTGTGTTCTGTGGGTGCGCCGTCGATGAATTCAACTATGGCATTCACGCCTACGCGATGCTAAGCGGCATCTTGGGCGCTGGCATTCGCAGTGTGCGCCATCTGGGCGAAGGCGTCCAACGGCGGATTCTGGTGCAGTGGGTGGATGGGCGCAGCGGCGTACTTGCGATCGGCGCGACGGCCAAGTGGATGCCGTTCTACGCGACCGTTGTCACCGAACGCACCGTCAGCCACTGGCAAGCCGAGAATGGCAAGCTCTATCAAGCGCTACTAGAGGCTACGCTGCCCTATCTGGCCGGTGCGACCACCACACCGCCGCTCACCCTAGACGCGTGGCTGGAGCCAGAATTGTGTGCCTTAGCGGCGCGCCAATCTTGGCGCAACGGTGATCAGGAAGTGGCGTTGACGGATCTGAAACTGGACGACGCCGGCTATGACGGCAAAACTTTCGCCGCGGGCTATCGCAAGGCGAAATATGCATGAGCAAAGAACTTGAGTAACGACAGAGCGAGGACAAAGGCAATGGGATTGCGAGCAGCATTGATTGGTTGTGGTGGGCTGGGTAAGGTGCATACCCAGATGGTGCAACAGGTGGGCGGCATGACAATGGCGGCCTTTTGTGATGTCGATGGGGCGCGGGCCGAACAATTACGGCAAGAATTTGGCGGCGATTATGCCACTAGCGATCCGGAAAAGATCTTCTCGGATCCAAATATCAACGTGGTCTATATCTGTACGCACCACGACACCCACGCCGAGTTCTGTATCCGCGCGGCGCGGGCCGGCAAACACATTTTAGTCGAGAAGCCGCTCGCCTTGACTACTGAAGCATGCGTCGAAATCAGCCAGGTGGTCGAAGCCACAGGGGTCAAGCTAATGACCGCCTTCAAGATGCGCTATTACGCACTGATCCAGAAAGTCAAAGCACTGATTCCCAACCCACTGTTGGTGACGATGCAGATGATGGACAACCGCTGGCCAGACGATATGTGGGCCAACGATCCGATCAAGGGCGGCGGCAATGTGCTCAGCCAAGGTGTCCACTCGTGTGATATTTTGCGCTATGTTGCCGGCAGCGACCCAGTTTCAGTCTATGCGGTGGGACACAATTACTATCAGAAAACAGGCGTAATCGACAACATGGCAGCGGTCTACCGTTTTGCCAATGGCGTCACCGGCAACCTCGTGCAGGGCGATGCGCACTGTCCATCGCATGTGAGCAAGTTCTACATGCAGGTCTTTGCCGAAAATAAATCGGCGACGCTTTCCAGCCGCCTGACCACCTTGACCTATCAGGAAAAAGGTCAGGAGCCGGTCGTTTACCAAGGCACCGAAACTGGTTTTCTGGAAGAGAATCGTGACTTTATCCACGCCTTGCAGGAAAATCGGCCAATGCCAATTGATCACCGCGATGGATTGCTGGCGACGTTGATGATTTTGCAGGGCTTCAAGTCGATTGAAACCGGGCAACCGCAGCCGATTTTGGCCTTGTTGCAATAAGATGTAATCAACAAAGCCAATTTTTGTACGCGGATAAACGCGGATGAACGCGGATAAAATCGGTGTACAATTATCTTATTAACGCATGTTACGCAACTACGACGTAACATAGCGCATTGAAAGCGGAACCGCGCTGGATGATGATGGCAAAACTATCGGATGTGCGCGTAGCTGCGCTAGACTTGACCTTTAGCAATGAGCGCCTGGCTGTGCCGCTGCACTTAAGCCGCGGTGCGATCACCGAAGTTACCTATGCGAAGGTCGTGCTCGATATGCAGACACGCGGCGGCCAAATTCAGCGCGGCGGCGGGGCGATCTTTCTTTCCGATTTGTGGGCCTTTCCCGATCCGGCTTATGATCACACGCAAAAAGATCAGGCAATGCGCAGCCTGTGCCAGGTGATTGGCGCGGCCTTACAAGCGGGCGATGTTTATGGCGATCCACTGGAAAAGGGTCAGCAGTTGGAACAGATACTGCCAGGATTGGTGGCCCAGGTGGAAGATGCACTGCCATTTTTGCCGCGGGGCGCCATTCCCTATTTGGCCGCACTCAATTGCCTGTCACCCTTCGACGCCGCCGTGCATGATGGGTGGGGGCGAGCCTTGGGTGGTTCGGCGTATGCATTTTATGGCGCAGACTGGCTGAATGCCGACCTGGGCGCTTATCTCGGACCGACCTTTCACGGACGATATCCAGACACATTTTTGGCGCATCCCCGATCAACGTTGCGCATGCAACATGTCGTTGGTGTGAACGATGCCCTGACATCCACCGCAACGCCATCTGCGGACGATTTACCTACCGACTTGACAAAGTGGATCCAGCGCGATGGACTGACCTGTTTCAAACTCAAGGTGCGCGGTCAAGATCCCGGAGTTGATGCGGGGCGTTTAGGCGCGGTCTACACCACAGCCGTACACGCCGGCGCACGACCCGAGGCAATTCATCTGTCACTGGATCCGAATGAAGCTTGTGCGCATCCCGACTTTTTACTCGAGATGTTAGAACGATTGGCGTGGGATTGTCCGCTGGCCTACGCCGCGTTGGATTATATCGAACAGCCCACCGCGCGCGATTTGAGCAGCTATTCATTCACCTTGCATAAAGTGGCACAACACAAACCTGTGATCATCGACGAAAGCCTGGATCGGTTGGAGAACCTGGCGCGCTTGCAGCCGTTGGGCTGGTCGGGGTTGGCCCTGAAAACCTGCAAAGGCCAAAGCCACAGCTTATTGGCCTATTGTTGGGGCAAACAGCACAATCTGTTTATGACCCTGCAAGATTTAACCAACCCCGGCCTCGCCCTGGTGCATAGCGCCAATTTGTGTGCGCATTTATCTCTGGCCGTGGACTATTTTGAGGGCAACAGCCGCCAATATGTCCCAGAGGCCTGTCTGGCAGAACAGGCCGCCTACCCGGATTATTTTCAAGTGCAGCAGGGCTGCTTGCATCTGCCCGCGCGCGAACCGTTTGGCCTCTATTAGGAGGCCGGGTTGAGTGACAACGTTACTCGGAAATTTAACCGCAAAGAACGCAAAGGGCGCAAAGAAAATACAAGAAAAGCCCGGTCGCGCGGCACCGAAAACAACTAAAACTGGGAACGCCGCCAGGATGGCGGCCTCCGGCGCTGGAGGCCAGGATGGCGGCGTTCCCAGGCAGAATGCGATTGGCCTGAATCGTTACTAAAATTGATAACTGCTTACTAACATTGAGGCGAATGATGGGCGAAACTGAATACGCGTTGCTGGGCACGACCTATCTAGCACCGGCCAGACGCACAGCCTTTTACGATTTTTATCAAAAACAGTATGCGCAGACATTGGCCTGGTTGCAGCGTGCAGTGGCTGAAGCGGCTGTCACCCGCGACCATCGACGCCGGTCCGACGCGACCTACAAGGCCGAGCTACGCCGGCGGCTGGCTCAATTCAGTGGTGCAGATCAGATTAGTCTAAGCGCAACGCAGGTGGAGCAAAGCCCAACGGCAGGCGGCGCAACCGCCTATCAGGTGCAAAGCGCAGGCGGATTGTTATACACTGGCTTGCTCTGGGAACCCGCCCCGGCGACCCCTTTGCGCGGTGTTGTCATCTTGGGTGGCGAAGATGCGCATACCACCGAGCAGTTGATCAGCCACTATCACGCCCAAGGGCTACGGGTGATAGTGCCCTGCCTGGCCCGCACCCAGCACAGTTTCAAGGATCATCCGTCGCGTCACTGGTATTACTTTACCGATGACGAATTGTTACACCTCTTTTTCTTCGTCTGCGGCGGGAGCCTGGCGGGGTTAGAGGCCGCCGAGTTGCTGACGATCACGCAGGCATTGGGCCGCAATGGGGAAGAAGCATTGCCGGTGGCGCTGCATCTGGGTGGCCGCCATCTGCTCAGCGCCGCAGTCGCAGCCGCGCTGGTGCCTGGACAGGCGGGGATACAGCCCTACCAGTTGCTGGTCCTGCCCCAAACCGTCGCCGCGCTCGATCACCAGGAAACCGATCAACGGGTCAATACGATCTGGAATTTCCATAGCGATTTTGACGCGTTGACGCTGCTCGATCTAGCGGGCGCCGACTTGCTCTTTCTGGATGGGACACCCACGCCTTCAGCATGTTTTAGTCGAGCATCAGCTTGGTTTGGAGCGCAAGGGGACAAATCACAGCAACAGGTGGCGCGTCTTATCACACCAGCGTTAGAGAAATTGGCAGCAACTGTCGCCAATATGCTCGCCCCAGCGGCGCAGCCAGTCCTGCCGTCAACGCAACTCACTGTCGAGCTTGCGGCCGCTGACGAGCTTTATCAGCAGGCATTGACGCGTAAAGTAGCCTATCTGGAAACGATGCACGAAGCGGCGCGCCAACAACGGCAACAGCGCTATGCTTTGACCGCACTGTCGCCAACCGAGTACCAGACACGCGTGGCGCAAAGCCTGGATCGGGTGGCAGGCCCGCCCTTGCCAGAGACACCAGACCGTCACGCCCAGACGCGCTTGGTCGGACGCCGTTCCACCTATGAGCTGTATGAGGTTGTGCTGGAAAGCGTGCCAGGCGTCGAAGTCGCGGGTTATCTGCTCGTGCCGCCCGGTGGTCAGCCAGCGCCGGCCATCATCTGTCAGCACGGGTTGGGTGGTCGCCCCGAGGCGCTGGTGGGGATCACCGACCGGCTTGAAGATTCACAGTGGGTCTACGACCGCTTTGCGCAGCGGCTGGCCGAGCGCGGCTACGTCGTCTTTGTACCCTTTATGAACTGGGGCTGGGCCTCGACGGACATGCGCGATCGGCTGGTCAAACATGCTTATGCGCTGGGTTTTGCACCCAACCGTTTTGAAGTAGCGCAACTGCACGCGGTTGTCGATTTCCTGCAAGCACAACCCACCGTGATCAGCGAGCGCATTGCCTTCTACGGTCTTTCGTATGGTGGCCATGCCAGTCTTTGGCTCTGTGCGCACGAACCACGCTTGGCCGCGGTGGTTACAGCCGGCCACTTTAATGAATGGCAGACAAAGTTGCTGAACCCGGAGATCACCCCGCCACTGGTGCGGCCCACAGCCTATGTTACGGTGGATGAAGGCTACGATATGTTCAACTACAACGTATTGAATGAACTGGGCCACGCCGAGTTGGCGACGCGCTTTGCCCCGCGCCCGCAGATGGTCGAAAACGGTCTGCAAGATACCGTGACCCCCACTGCCTGGGTAAATCGTGAATTTGCCCGCACCCAAGCAGTCTTTGCCTGGCTCGACGCCGCCGACCAAGTTGAATTGGAGCACTTCAACGGTCCGCATCGAGTTTGGGCGGAAGGGTCGTTTCGCTTCTTGGAACGCCATTTACGGCACTGATCACGAATATTGTAGGTGCGGTTTTTAACCGCACGTTCTCGGTTAGCCCACCAACGTGCGGTTAAAAACCGCACCTACTTTAAGCACACCTACCCTGCACTTTCACATGGATTTCAGTCAACCCTATCCATTGCACAGTTTGAAAGGAGCGTTATATGTTGCCTCGCAAGAAAATTTTGATGTCATTGTTCAGTTGGGTTAGTATGCTTTTTGTCTTGTTTGGTTGTGTAGCACCTGCCGCGCCGGGCGCGGCACCCGCCAGCGGCGACGCCGCCACAGAATTGATCATGTGGCGCTTTCCGCTGATGGATGACCAGGAGCAAGAGGCCAAAGTTTGGGATGATCTGATCGCCTCGTTCCAGACCGAACATCCGAACGTCAGCATCAGCATTGAAACGCAACCCTGGGATGATCGCCGCCAGAAACTGCTCTCGGCGATTGGCAGCGGGCGCGGTCCGGATGTCTTCTACATGAACCCGGATATGATTTCACTGTTTGCCGACAGCGGCGCGATCGTGCCGATCTCGGACTTTGTGACCGAGGAAGAGCTGGCGAAATACAATCCAGGCACGTTGATTCCGTGGGAAGGCAAGCTCTATGCGCTGCCCATTCTGCAAAACTCGATTGTCCATATCTACAACACGGACTTGGTGACCTCGATTGGTCTGGATCCAACCGCATTGCCGGCGACGATTGAGGAGTTCGAGCAATGGGCGGTAACGGCCAAGGAAAATGATCTCTTTATCAGCACGTGGGCCGGCAACACGGCGACCTCTGGCCTGACGGCGCTGATCTGGCAGTTTGGTGGTGAAATTTATGACGAAGAGGGCAATGTCATTATCAACGGCCCAGAAACGGTTGCTGCGATGACCTTCCTCAAGAAGATGTATGACGAAGGCTGGATTCCGCCCGATTCCGTCACGGGTGGCGATGAGGTAGGCACCGAATTGTTCCGGGCGCAGAAGGTCTTGGCCGTCCTGACCGATGGCAATCGCTTCTACGGCTCGCAAGAGACCTACATCGACAATTTCCAATGGGCCTTTGGTCCGATCCTCGAGGGCAAGCGCCAGGTGACGAGCGGCACCGTCGGCTCTTATGCCGTAAGTGCCAATGCCGAAGATCCGGAACTGGCGGTGGCGTGGATCAAACATGTAACAGATAGCGAGAATTCGGTCACGCTCAACAAAACAGTGGGCTACTTGCCGCCGCTACAAGATGCAGCCAGCGCCTATGAAGGCGAAGAAGGCTTCCAAACCCTGCTCGAGCGCGCCTCGCATGTGCAGGTCGACCCGATCTTCCCCTCCTCTAGCCAGGCCTATCTGATTCTGGCGGAAGAGGCGCAGGCGATTATGACGGGGTCCAAGACGCCGGAAGTGGGTGTGCAGGCGATGCAAGATCGCATTGACAAAGCCAAAGCCGACGTGGCGCAGTAGGGCATAGGATTGTAGGTGCGATTTTTAACCGCATGTTCTTGGTTAGACCACCAATGTGCGGTTAAAAACCGCACCTACAATGAAAGGGGCTCGGTTATGAATTCACCCACGGTAATGCGTGAAGCCAAGCGGACGATCCAGGGCAAACCGGTAGCGCAACGCTCCTGGTTGCGCCGCGTACAGCGCGAGTTGAAACGCAATCACTTTGCCTACATTGTGATGATCCCAGTGCTGATCCATTTTGTGCTCTTTGAGTTTGGCCCCTTTGTCTTTAGCTTTGTCCTCACCTTTATGGACTGGAAGCTGATCGGGTCGCCCAAATTTGTGGGGCTGGCCAATTGGCGCGACTCCTTTGAAGATCCATTGGTCTGGCAGGCGCTGCGTAATACAACCTTGTTTGCCCTTTATTATGTCGTACCGACAATTGTGCTGGGCTTTTTGCAGGCGCTGCTGATCAATACCGGTTTGCGCGGCACAAAACTCTTTAAGATTATCGTCCTAACTCCGTTCGTCACCTCTGGCGTGATCATTGCTGGGATTTGGCAATATATCTTTAAAGGCAGTGAAAGCGGCCTATTTAATTATCTACTGAGCTATTTTGGCGTCGAAGCGCAAATCTATTTTTCCGACCCGCAACTGGCGATGTTGGTGCTGGCTGGGTTGAGCGTCTTCCGCATCTCCGGGTATCTGATGATCTACTACTTGGCCGGGCTACAGTCGATCCCCCAACATCTATACGAAGCCGCCGACATCGACGGAGCCAGTTCATTCGAAAAGACCTGGTATATCACGCTGCCGCTGCTGCGGCCGATCCATTTTTTTGTCGCGATTATTACGACGATTGGCGCCTTTCAGGTCTTCGAGCAGATGTATGTGATCACCAAAGGCGGCCCGGCCTTTGGCACGACGACGATTGTCTACTACTTGTATCAAGTGGGCTTTAACATGCTGCGTCTGGGCTATGCAACGGTCGTTGCCTTTATTCTTTTTGTCGTCGTCTTTGTGCTTTCGCTGATTCAGCGCCGCTATTTAGGCAAGGAAGTGAGTTATTACTAAGGAGAACGTATGGAAAACTCGCCACCACAAAGAACGCAACCGATCCAGAAAATTATCCTGTATTTGCTGATGCTTAGCCTGGGCATTGCCTATGTAATACCCTTCACGCTGATGTTTCTCGGCTCGTTGCGCGAATCGATCGCTTTCATTCCCGATCTGCAATATATGGTCGAGAAGATTTCGCCAGCCAACTACGCTTACATTTTGCGCCGTGAGTTGTTCCCGCGCTGGTTTCTCAACTCGGTGATCTTTGCCGTCGTGCCAGTGCTGACGCAGGCGATCTTCTGCACGCTGATCGGGTATGTGCTGGCGCGCAAAAATTTCTTTGGCAAAGGCGTGATCTTCTGGGTCATGTTGGCCATGATCATGATCCCAACCCAGCTGATGGTGATCCCGCAGTATATCCTCTTTGATCGCTTAAACTGGATCGATCAATACTGGGCAATTTTGGTACCCGATTTGTGGGCCATTATCGGCGTCTTTTTTGCCCGCCAATATTTGCAGACAATCCCCCGCGAGATCGACGAGGCAGCCAGCCTCGACGGTGCTAACGATTGGCAGATCTTCTTCCGCTTGATCATGCCGTTGGCTGCGCCGGCGATTGCGACGATCGCCACATTTCGCTTTATTTGGAATTGGAATGATCTTTTTCGTCCCTTGATCTTTATGCTGTCCGAGCGCATGTTTCCCTTGTCCGTAGGGCTGGCCGCGCTTTACTCGTTGCAGGGTAACTTTGGCATCCAGATGGCGGCGGCGACACTAGCCTTTCTACCGACATTTCTCACCTTTCTCTTTTTCCAGCGCTATTTCACGCAGGGCATTCAGATGGGGGCGTTGCAGTGATCATCGACATCCATGTCCATCACACCTGGGCAAAACGGGACGAGCCACCGTGGGCACTGATCGAAGAGACATTAGCGCTGGCCGAACAGTGCGGCATCCAGAAGATCGGGTTGCTGGGCACCTACAGCTATCACGGCTACGACCCGACCGAGGAAGGCATTCAGGAGTGTAATACGCACGCGGCCTTGATCGTCGAGCGCTATCCCGCGCAGGTCTATTCGTTCTGTTACCTCAACCCGGCGCACGACCCGGCCTTTAGCCGCGACGAACTGGACCGTTGTGTCTCCGAATTTGGTATGCTGGGCATCAAGCAGTGGATTGCGGTCAACGCGCGCGACAAACGGTTGAATGTGGTGATGGAAGGCGCGCGGCGCTACAAGTTGCCGGTGCTCTTTCACGCCTGGTACAAATCTACCGGTTACGTTTACAATGAGTCCACCCCCGCCGATATTCGCGATCTGGGTTTGCGTTTTCCCGACGTGCCAATTATTATGCCGCACCTAAATGGCTGTGGCGTGCGCGGCGTACTCGACATCCAGGATCTGCCCAATGTCTATGTGGATACCTCTGGTTCGCAGCCAGATGCTGGTTTTGTCGAGTTTGCGGTGCAACACCTGGGCGCTGAACGCATTCTCTTTGGCTCCGATGTGCCAATCCGCGACTATGCCGTGCAACTGGCCAAGGTACAGGGCGCACTGATCAGCGACGAAGCGAAGCGTTTGATTTTGGGCGAAAATGCGCGGCGCTTGCTTGCCCTTTGAACGGAGAACCTGATGATTGACGCTGATCTCCTGTTGGGCCACTACCCGTTTCGCCCCTTGCCCGCGCCCAGCCACGACCTGCAACGGATCAAAGATTATCTGCAAGTGCGCGGCATCCGGCGCGCCTGTGTCGCTTCCCTACACGCGGCTTTCTACGCCGATCCACAGCAAGGCAACAGCGAACATTTACCCCAAGTCGTGGGCGATGATTTCTTCCTGCCTGTAGGTACAATCAATCCGGCCCTGCACAATTGGCGCGCAACGTTGGCGCGCTGTGTCGAAGCGTATGGCTGCCGGATCGTGCGTTTGCTGCCCAACTATCACATGTATAACCTGGCCGATCCGTTTGTCGACGACTTTCTAGCCGAGGCCCAGCGCCGCCAGGTGATCGTCGCCATCGTCAAGCGTCTGGAAGACGAACGTATGCACCCTCTGTTGATGAAAGTGCCAGGTGTGGACAATGGCGAGATCACGGCATTGGCGCAGCGCTATCCGCATCCGCTGATTGTCCTGTCTGCCTATTTGCCGGAGATCAAGGAACTGGCCAGCGCCAGCA
>JBBRVA010000197.1:0-11134 GCA_038247295.1 Caldilineales bacterium
CATCCGCGGTACGCAAGCGGCGATTGAGGAGAACTCGGACTACACCGCTGAAACGCTCAAGGGCGAGAACGATGCCCAGAAGTACATCGCCAACGTCGAAGCCAAGTGGCAAGCCGAGTCTGACCAGATCGTCGCCTTCGCTGGTGTCGATGGTTACACCGAAAACCTGGGTCGCTTTGGCGAGGCCAACGGTTTGCAGGGGCAAGTCGCCTTGGGTGGTTTCGACCTGCTGCCCACCACCATGCAGAGCATCAAAGATGGCGTCATGCAGTGGACCATCGGCCAGGACCCCTACACCCAAGGCTTTATGCCGGTGTTGATGGCCTGGAAACAATTGGAGCGCGGCTACCCACCGGTTTTCTATGACACCGGTGCCGAGATCATCGACGCGGCCAATATCGACGCGACGCTGGAACGTGAACAAAGCTGGATTGATCGCACACCAGAGTTGGGATTGCAAGGATAGTTGAGGAGGGTAGTGGTGATTGGTAAGTAGTACGTAGTGAGTATGTCTACTACTTACCAATCACTATTTACCACTTACCACTTACTTTCATGTTAAGGGAAACTCATGCCACGTTCTGCCCATCTATTGATTGGCTGCCTGCTTGCCCTGCTGCTGGCGGGCTGTGGATTCAAGGTTTTTATCAGTGATACGCGTATGAGTGGGGCAGTGCCGTCGGCAGCAGAAGTGGCGGCGGCCGAAGCGACCGCGGCAGTAGAGCTTGTTAACGCCACACCCACCGCTTCGGCCGCCGAAACTGACGAAATCGACCAGATTATTGATGACCTGACGGCGCGCGTCGGTGAAGATCTGATTGCGACTGAGGCTTTTAGTGGCAAGGAGACGCCGAATGCGGGGCCGCTGCGTGGCATGCGCGTGGAAGCCGGCGACCATGTGCGCATCTCGGCCGGCCGCTCGCAAGAAGTGGCGGTGGAGGCCAGCGAGTATTGCCGCAAAGATGACAAATCTGTCTGTTCGCGGGTCTGGCTGCATGGCCGCCCCAACAGTGGCTCAATGGGGGCTTGGTATCCTGTTGTTATTTTTGACTACCAAGCCAAATAATAGTAAATTGTCTCTGGTCAATCGAGAATTGTTAGGGAGATGATTCATCCTGTTACAGCACCACTCTCCGTTAACCATTTATCGTCTTCAATTGACAATTCACCATGAGGAGGTTCCATGCCACACATACTCGCCGATCTTGCAGTTGAGGCCGGCACCGTCGCCATTCACTGGTTTGAACAGAGCTGCTTTGCGATCAAAGATGATCAAGGCACGATTTTACAGATTGACCCCTATTTCCCGCACCAGCGCGCACCGGATCGTTTCATCCATCCGCTACCGCCGCTCGACGAAGCCGAACTGCCGACAGATTACGTCTTGTTGACCCACGACCACGGCGACCATACCTGTCCGGAATCGCTGGATCGGATCTGGGCCAGTTTTCCGCAGGCCAAGTTTATCGGCCCGCAAGAGAGCATTCAACGTATTAAGGCCGAAACGCAGATTGATCCAACCCATACCACGCTAATTGCAGCTGGGGAAAGTGTGGAGATGGGTTCGATGCGCGCCCATGCTGTCTACGCCAAACCCCCGCAAGGCGACCCCAGCGCCAACATTCAGCCGCCGGATGTAACGCATTTAGGCTTTGTCGTGGAAGCGAGTGGGCATAAACTCTATTTTTCCGGTGATCCGATCCATACCTTTGCCGATTTGGATGAGTTGGTGCAACCAGTAGCGGCGCTCCAGCCCGAGATCGGCTTCTTGACCACGCACCCCACCGAAGGTGAATTTCCTTTTTTCGAAGGTTCAGTCAAAATGGCGCAGCGCATCGGTCTAAAACGGGCTGTGCCTGTGCACCGGGCCTGTTTTGTCAAGCGCGACTACGATCCGCAGGACTGGGCCGATCTCTTTCCCGCGGGCGAGCCCGAACCGCTGATCATAGATCGCAATACGCATATTGTTTATCCGGAAACAGGGTACGGCCTGCCGATGGTCGAGGGGTGAAATAATTTTGGCGCAACGGGTAATTACCCTATCTTAAAAAATCTTCTGGGCAGGTTAGCCCTATCAAAAGTGTGATCGAATCAACCTGCCCAGAAGATGGTAGCCACGTGAGATCCAGTTAAGTCAAAATTTTGCTCAATGAGTAGGTATGACTATGCCGCCTGTGATGCCGTTGCCAGTGAAGTTTGTGCGACTTTCATCAACAATCGTAAAGCCTCATTGACAGCTTCCGCTGTTGGGAAAGCGGCTGCTACATCTGGTTCTAGCAGTACTAAATTTGTACCCTCTTTGTAACGTTGTACATATTTTCCGCGCACACCATTTTTCAGTACTGTTTCATCATACTCTGAGCGCAATTCATCTTCTAGGCGGGTTTCAATTTGAGCTTTCATACAATTTCCTTTCCGGTCGCTTTGCTGTCCTTGCGCTGATAATACGGGTTAGGTTGCCACAATCCGTATGCGACACAATCAGTAATCGATCGCGATTGGAGCGGCCAATAATGATGTAACGCTCCTCATCTATACTATGATCAGGATCGCTATAAGTGACCGAGAGCGGATCGACAAAGACCGTAGCCGCTTCTGAAAAATCGATCCCGTGTTTTCTAAAATTATGGGCAGCTTTTTGTGTGTCCCACTCAAATTCCATAAAAAGTATACCTGATCAGTTTCGCTTTTATAGTAACTTATGTTACGCAATTTATGTGCTTGTGTTACATACCATCTTATCCGTAGGGTACGATATATCGTGTCTCTAATTAAATTCAGAGAATAGATCATCTACAGCCATAGACCAGCCGGGTATTGCTGGTTCTGCTTTTGCACGCTCGCCGCGCCGAAAGATCATGGGCTTGTCTGAATTCAGCGTGCTGTAGGAGCGGATCACATCAACGCTCAGCAAGTCTACATCCCATACAACCAGCGTGCCGGCAGCAAAGTAATCAGCAATTTTTTGCTTGATTTTGCGTTCGGCTGTTGCGCTATAATCCCCTTCACTTCTAATTTCCGCTGCAAAGCGGGGCGCACCCTCTAAAAAGCGCATGCCGGCCTTGGGTCCAACGTAAAAAGCTGCATCTGGACTAAAAGACTTACGATTGGGCAGATCTACCCGAAAACCAGTATTGTCAGTTACCGCGCGGCCCACCCTTTTACGGCGTACGTACTCGCGCAAACTGGCAAAAATCTCGCCCGCGGCAAAGCTTGGATCATCACCTGTTGGACTCATCATCACGACTTCCCCGTCCACAATTTCAGCTTTGCCATTTTCCGGCACCTGGTACAAATCTTCAATTGTTGCGCTCGTTTTTGTGACCATATCACCCTCCTAGAAAAAACGCTGCGCCTTTCTAGCCGTCACGATTTCCGTATTCATGCCCACCCAGTGCAGACTGCCGGTGTAGCGCCCATGCTCGATCTTAATACAGCGGTCCATTACCACCTGAATCCCAGCTTCTTCAGCCAAACGCGCCGCTTCCAGGTTGATGATCTTTAGTTGCATCCAGACCGATTTTACGCCCTTGGCAATCGCCTGTTGCACAATTTCGACACAGGCCGGCGCCGGGCGAAAGATATCGACCATGTCTACTGGCTCGGGAATGCTCAGCAGATTCGGGTAGCAACGCTCGCCCAAAATTTCATCTGCCGTTGGGTTGACCGGGATGATCCGGTAACCCTCATATTTTAGATACGACGCCACAAAGTAGCTGGGCCGCTGCGGGTCTTTGGAAAGGCCCACCACCGCAATTGTCTTGGTTTGGGCCAATAGCGTGCGGATTAAACCCGGATCTTGATATTTCGCTTGTAATTCTGCCGGCAAAGCCGAATTCATGCGGATATCGCAGGCAAGATTAGTATCGTTAAGCATCCATAACTCCTTGTCGGTAATCGCCCAGATTTTGAAATTCTGGCGCCTGTGAGGACGTGAGATTCAAGTATCCCCGCGCTTTCGATAGCCTTCATTAGGCTGTCATCATACCTGTCCAGAGCCGCCACGTCAAGCGTCGCCGGTATTGATTCAGTTGGGGAACGGCGAATGGGCCGTGTACATCAACTGGTTTTGGGCAGAAGGGGAGATCGAACGAGCAGCCCAGAAGAAAGCAACGGCCAAACGCGGACGGCCAGCAAAGAATTGAAACAGACCCGGCCCACATCGGTATCGACAGCTCTATATTATAAGCTTCTCCTTCTTTGCTTCAAATAGCTTGCGAAATACTCTATGACAAACGCTCCTATCGCGAGTAAATCGCCGCGTGCAAGTGGCCCTACGCCAGGAGCAATGATGGGATCAAACAACGAGCCGTCAAGGAATGTAAATCGCGCAATAAAGCTCATGGACAAACCATTTAAAAGTCGCACCGATCATGCGAGCTGTACACGAGAGCAATTGTGCGACTTTGAAGGGTTTTATCGATAAGAAGGACTACGATGAACACACCGATGAGCCCCGCTTGAAATGGTTTTGTATTCATATCATACTCCGGTTCAGTTCAGGGTGGCAGAAGATACATTTGCAACGCTACGACCTAGAATGGCGAAAAAGAGCAAGCCGGCCAATGCGGCCATACCCGCCAAACTAAACAAAGTGACCGCGCCCCAACGCTCTAGCACCAAACCACCAACCATCTCCCCGACCATGCACCTATAGCTAGTGTACTTGCTCCAGGAGAGGCATCCCTTTATATAGTAGGCCAGTCCATTATCCTCGAAGGGGAAGGGTATGATGCCGAAGAGGGTGCTTTGGAAGATAGAGCGCGGCGCTGGAACTCCGACTTGGACGGCGACCTCGGCACCAGAGCATCGCTTGCGCTGCAAGCATCTAGCCTGACCACAGGCACTCACACAATCACCCTAACTGCTCAGGACAGTCAGGGTCAGGTTGGAATAGATACCCTGACCATCCAGGTTATGCGCTACCGGCCTAGTTTCCCTGCCATACTAGCGGTTGACTCGCTCAGTATTGACTTCACTGTAGAGCTTGGCAGTAGCGAGCCCATGACCCATTCGATGTCGATCCGCAATATCGGTGATGGTGACTCTCTATATTCTGAACAAGCAGGAAACGAAACGGCGATCTTTTTACCATTAGTCCAAAAGTAACTGAGGTAACCTTTCTACACGATAAGCTATAATACTCCCCCAAAACTGGACCACATGCTAAGGTGCAAGCAAGCTAGACAAATGAGCATGTAAAGGGGAGACAATGAGCAAAAAGCGCCGGCAGTACAGTGAGATGTACAAGTTTCAAATTGCGCTGGAAGCGGCCAAAGGCCAAAAGACGATGAGCAACTGGCGAGTGAGCACAGCTTGCATCCAACGCAGATTTGGGAGTGGAAGCAGAAATTGTTGGAGGAGGGTTCCAGTGTTTTTAGCCGAGCCAATGGCACCGTGAACAAGCACAAGCAGCCCAGGAAGTGGGGTTATATGAGCAAATTGACCGCCTCAAGATGGAATTGGCACCCAGAGGGTACCCGCTGAAAAAAAGGCTGCTCCTTTCACTTGATAACAAACGGCAGATGGTCGAGCCCGACCATCGCGAGTTGAGCATTCGGCGGCAGTGTGACCTGTTAGGTTCGAACCGTGCGACCCTCTACTATGAGCCAGCGACGGAGACCGCGCTGAACCTGCATCTGATGCGGCTGCTGGATGAGCAATATCTCAAGATGCCGTTTGCGTTTAGTCGCTATGTGCTGACTTGGCACCTCTCGAATCTGCGGGATAGTGCGTTCTGTGTCGATACACTTCGGCAAGCGTTACAAATAGGACAGCCAACCATCGGCGGACGGTCAAATATGAAGACGTCTATCGCAAGCGCTATGACAGCGTACCCGCACTTTTCACCATCTTAGCCGCCTACTTTGCTTTCTATAATCACGAACAGCGGGGTGCCCTCTGGGCCCAAAGTCTAGCTTAACCGAATACCGAAAATTTAGTTTTCAGAGGATTTAACGGAATTATCTATAAAACTAGGCCATATATGGGATTGAATCCTGGCAAACTTTACTTTATACTTAGGCGGAGGCTAAGCGTCTTAAGGCGACGGAGACGCATGACCGGTCTAGATTGCAAATTATAAAATTCTGTTGCATGTTATTTACTGCACACACTGTGTTCTATCCATGATTTATCCCAGGAGAATATATGTCCTACCGCCGTCTTACTTTCACTGTGACACCGCTTTGGCGGTCGCTGTTGCTCGCTACTGTGATTGGGATTATCGTGCTGGCAGCCACACCAGGCCAACCCCTAGTCGCAGCACCCTTCCCTACCGTAAGTGGCGCGGAACTTAACGGTCAACTGGCCGGCCAATATAGCGCCCACTACTTTGGGCTGGAGACGACAGAGCGCGATGCCATTATCGTCCTAACCCTTGCCTATCAGCCGCAGGACAATCCCGATTTACAAGGCTTTGTTAATTTCCTCGTCTTAACTGAGGAAGGCTTGCGCCTATATCTGGATGGCGGCGATCTCAAGACGTTGAGTATTGCTAGCGGCAGCCCTTTACAATTCGATCCGATTGGCAACAAGGTGCGCGGTGCCTTTCGCGATTCCGGTCGCGGCCGCTACACGGTGATCGTCTATAATAATTCCACATTGCCCATCGAATATACGTTGAGTGCGCGCAGCGGTATTCTGACCGATGATGCCGGCCAGACAGCGACAGCACCTGCGGCAGCACCAGAAGCAACAACGAGCGCGACCAATACGCCGACGCAAACAGTGGCGGCACCACCAGCCGCCACCGCGACCAGCACGGGATTAAATGCCGTACGCGCCCGCCGCATCAGCGGCGACCTGGGCACGATTGCCAATCGCCACTTTTTGTCTTTGCAGCCCGGCGAACGCGATGCCCAGATGGCCTTGCACTTCACCTACGATCCACAAGACCAGCCGGCACTGGTCGGCAACGTTAATTTCTGGCTCTTAGACGAGGATCGGCTACGCCGCATGGCCAATGGCGAAAATGTGCGCGATATCAATCTGGCGGCTGGTTTTCCTGTGCCCTTCAACCCCTTTCTCAACCAGTTGCAGGCCAGCTTTCGGGCCTCTGGTTACGGACCCTATACGCTGCTTGTCTATAATCAAGCGTCGCTGCCAGCCTCCTATACGCTAGCTGTTGAAGGGGGCTTGATCGTCGACCTGTATGGTCAGACCAATGAAGCGCGCGCTGCCGCAGTGGAACGGGCCGCCATCACAGCACAAGCAAACGCCACCGCGCCATTGACGAATACGGTGCCAACAACCGTTAGCACACCGATAAGCCAGACCGCGGCCCAGGCTGTGCAGGATCTGGTGTTTGGTGTGGAAAAGATCGCTGGCGCGCTAACCCAGCCCTACCAACACCATTATCTCGGCCTAACGCCAGAGATTAACAATGGCATCGTTAGCCTGACATTGGATTTTGACCGCAAAGACAGCCAGGTTCTGCGCGAAAATCTAAATTTCTGGGTGATGACCGAGGAGAGCTTGCGGCTTGTGATCAACGGCGCGCGTCCGCAAGATGTGGGGCTTGCTACCGGGGCAGTGGTAAAATTTGGCCCCGATGAAGGTAAGTTACGCGCCGTCTTCAATGCTTCGGGCTACGGCAAATATACGGTAGTGGTGTTTAATAATTCCGACGTCGCGGTGCGCTATCTGCTCACCGCCGAAGGTGGTCTGCTGGCCGACGAGACAGGTCAGACCAGCCTGCCGTAAGTTCAGACGGTGGGCAAACAACAAGAATTTTTACCGCAAAGGCCGCGAAGAGCGCAAAGAAAGCTCGGCGTCCTTTGCGCCTTTGCGGTAGAATTTGCTTTGCTTCTTTCTAGCTCTCATTCTGACTTTAGTCTAGTCCAGATTTGGCTAGCTCCAGCTAATCTGAGACACCAAGCCGTTTACTTTTCGCGGGCATGCAACACACCAGGATCAAACTGGATATAGAGCCCTTCCTCGCCGCGTAATAAAGATAGCCCTAATCTTTCATTAGGCATATAGGTTACGGCTTCTGCCAAGGATAACTGTTCACTGTCTATCGTCATCGAATACGGTTGCCCCCACTCTGCCGTTCCGCGCATAAAATTGAACGCCCGCTGCGCCGACCAAGTCGCGGATAGTGCAAAATCTGCGGCCTGCGGCCACGGTTGATAACTACCCCCAGCCGGCTGCGAGTGGCGCGGCACTTCACCACGCCCGAGAGATCGTAATACATTCACCAGTAACTCACCGCCCACCGTGGCACAGATTTGATCGGCTTGCGGCCCAGTGCTGCCATCGGGCAACGTAATGGGAGCTTGGGTTGCGATGGGGCCAGTGTCCAGCCGTTCATCCATCCAATGCACTGTCACCCCTGTCTGTGTTTCGCCATTTCGCCATTGCCAGAAGAGCGGCGCTGGTCCTCGGTAAGCGGGCAATAGCGAAGGATGCACATTGAGAAAACCGTGGCGTGGTATGGCCAGCAATGTAGGCGGAATCCGTTTGGCAAAACAGGCCACACAGGCCACATCCGGCGCTAATTTTGCCACAAAATTTTGCACGGTTGGCGCCCGTAAATTGCCCGCTTCAAAGATCGGAATGTTATGTTGCCAGGCAAGCTGAATGCTATTTGGGGTGCGTATAGGGTTCAATATGATCAACTCGCCATCATCTGCGCCCGTAGTCTGCAGCGGCTCTACCCGTTGCAGAGGCGGTTCGGCTTGTGGCGCCGTCGGCAAGATATAGCCGCAGATCGGCACATGGGCCGCCAGCAATGTCGCCAGAATTGTGTGCGAAAAACTGCCCGTCATGCCGAAAAAGAGCACACGCGGCAACGCATCGACGGTTTGATTGGACATTCCGTTCATCGTATCCCCAACTGGTGAACCTGCGATTGCCCCACGAGAGATTGACATAGGCACGAAGCGCCGTCTATAATCACATAGACGAACAATCACCGACGCTGGACTACTCGTTATGGTCTACCGTTGTCGTTCGTCGTTCGTCATTCGTCATTCGTCATTAAATTTCAGAAACGAGGCAAGCAAATGGCCCATATGGTACACTGTGTTAAGCTAGGATGTGAATTGCCTGGCCTGGATCGCGCCCCTTACCCGGGCGAACTGGGTCAACGCATTTTCGACAACGTGTCGCGCGAAGCGTGGGCAATGTGGATGCAGCACTCGGTCATCCTGATCAACCACTATGGCTTGAGTCTCGCCGATCCCAACGCCCAGGCCTTTCTAAAAGAACAGGTCGAAGAATTCTTCTTTGGCGCGGATGCGGCAATGCCCGAAGGCTGGACGCCAGGCGGTGCAGGTCAAGGCCAACCGGCCAAAGGCGCGCCACGCAAGTAAAGCTTCAACGGTAGCAATTCAAACATAAAGTTACCCAGAACACAAAGATAGGGACGTATGGCTCACCCGATCCAAAAGATACAGGCGCGCCAGGTGCTGGATAGCCGTGGCCAGCCGACGGTGGAAGTCGAAGTAACAGTTCAGAGCGGTGCCTGCGGCTTGGCCATTGTGCCATCCGGAGCATCGACCGGCCAGGCCGAAGCACTGGAATTGCGCGACGGCGACCCAGCCTTCTACAATGGTAAAGGTGTACAAAAGGCCGTCCACAACGTCCAAACCGTTCTCGCGCCGGCGCTGATCGGCAAAGATGCCGGTGACCAAACAGCCATTGACGCCATCTTGCTGGCGCTGGACGGCACACCGAACAAGGCGCACCTGGGCGCCAATGCGCTGTTGGGCGTCTCATTGGCGGTTGCATATGCGGCCGCGGCCGCGGAGCACCTGCCACTCTATCAATATCTGGGCGGCGACCATGCCACCCTGCTGCCGATGCCGATGGTCAATATTCTCAGCGGAGGTCTACACGCTGGCGGCGCCGTTGACATGCAAGATTATCTCGCCATTCCCGTGGGCGCGCCTGATTATCCAACGGCGTTACACTGGATCAGTCGTGTACGCCACGCCACGGGCGAATTGTTGGCGCAGCAAGGCTATGAAGCAACGCTGGTCGCACACGAAGGTGGCTTTGGCCCGCGCCTGCCCGACAATGAGTCTGGTTTGCGCTTTCTGACCCAGGCGATTGAGCGCGCCGGGTTACGACCGGGCGAAGAGATGGCGATTGGGTTGGATGTTGCTTCCAGCCACTTCTATCACGCCGGCAACTACCATTTTTCAGTCGAAAATCGAGCGATGACGGCGGCCGAGTTGGTCGATCGATTGGAAACATGGAGCCGTCAATACCCAATCGTCTCGATTGAAGATGGGCTAGCCGAGGAAGATTGGGCGGGGTGGCGTATTCTAAGCGAGCGTTTAGGCCATATTCAATTATTGGGCGATGACCTTTTTGTCACCAACCCGCGGCGGTTGCAGCAAGGCATCGATCAAGGCGTGGCCAATGCAGTCCTGATCAAGGTCAACCAAATCGGCACGCTTAGCGAAACCTTGCAGACGGTGCGGCTGGCACAGGCCAATGGCTATAATCCAGTGATCTCGGCCCGTTCTGGCGAAACCGAAGACACAACGATTGTCGATCTGGCCGTGGCGACAGGCGCCGGTCAACTCAAGGTTGGTTCGTTGCGCGGTTCAGAGCGGCTGGCCAAGTATAATCGCCTGTTGCGCATTGCCGAAGCGTTGGGTGAGCGCGCCCGCTGGCCCGATCGTAGCCTGTTTACCTTTCAACGATAATTAACGATGAGCGAAACGTTTGACAAAGCGCTTCTAAAATCAGTTTTGCAACAGCACGGCCTGCTGGGCGCGGCCGAAGAAATCCAGGTGGACTATCTGGGCGGCGGCGTCTCGAACCATGTCTTGCAGGTCGTCACCCCGCGCCAGACGATGGTGATCAAACAGTCGTTGCCCAAGCTGCGGGTGGCCATGGATTGGTATGCGGACCAGAGCCGCATCTGGCGCGAGCGCGACTATCTGCAATGGGTGGGCGAATTTTTGCCGGCCAATGTGCCAGCGGTGATCTTCAGCGATGCAGAGCATTATCTGCTGGGCATGCGCGCGATTCCCAACAGCGTGATGTGGAAAAAGCCGCTTTTGGACGGTGTATGCAATTTTACGGTGGTAGAACATTGCGCCACGCTGCTAGCCCAGATTCACAGCTATACGTATCAAAATCCGGCGCGGGCTGCTACTTTCCAACGCAAAACGCC
>JBBRVA010000198.1:0-11108 GCA_038247295.1 Caldilineales bacterium
GCGTCGTAGGGTTTTACGCCCCAGTCCAGGCGGCCGCGTTGCCCCAACATGGGTAAAACGCCGACGTCGACGCCGGCCCCCAATACTGTGGTCGGCGCCGGCTGATTATCCACCTGATAGGTGACGCCGGTGGTGTAGAAACGGTCGTTATAGGCTTCGAGGATCATCCAGGATCCCATTGGGTAGGCCTTGGGCAAGCTGTAATAGCCATTGACATCGGTGGTGGAAGCGATCGACATGCGGTCGATTTCGCTGTTTTCGCGATCTTTGTAGACCACCAGATAGTTGGCAATCCCTGGTTCACCGCCATCCTTTTGGCCGTTGCCATTGAGATCGTTAAAGACATAGCCATCCAGCGGGGTGAACCAACCGGTGAGGAAGGGGGTGCCCAGGTCGTAGATCTGACCGTTGGAAACGGTGACCTGGATCCAATCCAAAATGTAGTAGAGATTGGTGTCCCACCAGGTAAAGAAGTAATTACCGTCGGGCACACCGTTGATCTGGAAGGTGCCATCACTGTTGGCGCGACCCACGTAGACTGCCGTGTCGCCGGTTTGTAGATCAGACAGCGCCACCCAAGCATCCTGGATCGGGCCGGTGACCTTGACGCCGTTAAAGCCATCCCAGATGCTGCCATTGTAGGGCAAGCCACCTTGCTGGGGAACATAGACCGAAGCGCCGACAATGGTGCCCTTCACCCCGCCAGAGCCGCCAGCCAAGTTATTTTTGGGCCGCGTAAATCCGAACACTGTCCATGGGAAAGGTTCACCCGCCACAACAAATTCGTTGTCAAGACCGGTGCCGCCTTCTTGTAGCCAGGAGTCCCAGCTCAGGCCGCCTTCTAGGGTGGTGGTCTCGGTCCAATCGGAGCCATCCGGCGGCACGACCGTCACGTCGTAGCGGTTGGGACCCAGATTAGGGACAACAATATCGCCATTGGCATCGCTGATTAAACAATTGGTCTGACCATTCGGTTCGCCAGCGGTATCATAGGTGGTGCAGAGGGGGTTGCCTTGCACATCAGTTGAAAGCTGGCCGAGAATGTCGTTGATGACGAGGCGAAAGCCAGCCAAGCCCTGTTCGGCAGGGGCGTCAAACATCCCATTAACCGGCGAAATGTCTTCAAAGACCTTAACGCGGATGGTGGCGGGGGGCAACGGGTGGGGCTGCAGCGCCACCGTGACCGGGCCACTCAACGGCACCGTAAAGTGCTCGCCGTCAATCTTATAGCCATCGGCAATCACCGAGATCAGATATTTGCCATTGGGCAGAGTAATGCCCGGCCCCAAATCGCTCTGATTACCCTGCGTAAAGATGGGCGCTGCGCCCGAAACAGCGCGGATCGAGGGCCAGTTACAACTGTCTGGATAGCCGCTATCTGCCGGTGAGCAGCCAGCATTGCGGCTCTGCGACGGGTCGCCAGTGTTATCAACATTGATGATATACTCGTACAGGCTAATGGGCGCACCCTTGATCACGGCACCCCCGGGGCGATCCGGTTCCGTGCGCGCACTGACGACGTTGATCTGTAGCAGGTTGGTGCTTTGTGCCAATGGGGCCACAGCAGGGGCAGCCAGTACGGGTGGGGCCACCAAGGGCAGCAATGGCGTCATACCGGATAGCAGTAAGCTGCAGACTAAAAAAATATGCGCCCACCGACGGTGCTTCTGATGTAATTCACGCTTAATTGTAAGATGTCTAGGATTCATGTAGCGTTTCCTTGTTCTACGATATAATTGTCCAATTTAGCTTATGTGATGAAACATGTTTGAAAAATTTGCCCTCCTTATGGATTAACCGAGTGATTGGGATTTATGATTAAATTTGACCGTGGCGAATGATGTTGGCCAGGTCAGTTCGTTGGGTGAGTAAAATTTGTTGTTTGTTGTCAATCTGCACCCAATTATGGTCGCGGCTTACGATCAAGAGGTGAAATTTGAAATGATCAGACGCAAATAGGTAATGAATCTCCTCCGTAAAGTGATCGGCTTGATCCACTATGAGCACGTCTGGATGCAGGTGATAGATTTTTTCAATCAGTTCAGCCGCCGTGTCTGCCATGCAACCCATGACATTCAGATCGCCTTCACTGTACAACAAGCTTACAATGGCTGCGCCTAACAATTGTTCAGTTTGCACAACTAAGATTTTTTTCACGTTGAGATCATAAAAGACGTGTAGATCACAGAAGGTGCAACGCATTTGGCACAGCCGCAGTTATAGAATTTTATGGCAAACCTTGTTGCATAAGTTTACGATTTTTTTCACCCGACTTCAATAGTTAGCGCCATTATATGGTAACTAAAAATAGACTATTTTTTGGTTGAATCTCAGTGAATGACTTAGTCCTTTTTTAGCAAAAGTACTAGGTTCACTAGTTATTTAATGACTAGAAAAGGACTATTGATCGACATTTCGAGGTGGATATTTGGCAATCTCAGGGGCTATTCAAAAAGAAAACTCGGACGCCATCGCGTCCGAGTTTGAATCCGGCAGAGCTTCCTATGAATAATAAATTTGAATCCTATGCTTATACTTTGCCGCCAAAATAATTGGCGGCCTGTCGTCGGTTATGAAGACCTAGTTTGGTTAAAATATTGCGCACATGATTTTTTACTGTGTTTTCAGAAATAAAGAGTTGTTCAGCAATCTCGCGATTGGTCGCGCCGTTCTTCAGGTGCTTCAGCACTTGCAATTCGCGGGTTGATAATGATTCGAATTCAGGTGATTCCTGTTTAGGAAGTTCTGCCAGTCGCGCGAATTCATTCAGGACTCGGCTTGTCATGGTTGGTGTTAGAGCGGCTTCGCCCCGGTCTACACCGCGCAAAAATGATAACAATGTGTTGACATGGACGTTTTTGAGCAAATATCCTTTGGCACCGCTGCGAATCGCTTCGAATAATCGCTCATCATCTTCATGCATGGTTAAAAAGACAATTTTTGTCTCTGGTCGCAGTGCTAAAATCGCTTTGGTCGCGTCTAGCCCGGTGCCATCGGGCAACCCAAAATCCATAAGCACAAGATCAGGCTTCAGATCAATAGCCAAAACGGTTGCTTCTTGGACAGAACCCGTCTGCCCAACGACGTGGGTATCCGGTTGACCATTCAAGAGGCTTAAGAGGCCTTCTCTGAATAGGATATGATCATCAACGATTAAAATTCTCATTAGTACTCCATAGATCAGGGCCACATTTCCAGTTCGAGCCATTTTTAAATGGCTGCTTTGCGAATCGATAACTTATATTAGTAGATCACAGAAAGCGGAATTTGCAAGGTCAACGTAGTGCCATGTCCAGATCCCGACTGAATCGAAAGTAACCCAGCTAGCTGCGCGGCCCGTTCTTGCATAATGCGCAAGCCAAAAGATGTGCTGGTGCGCGGCGCGTTCGGATCGAAGCCACAGCCGTCGTCGGCAATTGTGATAATCAAATGTTCTACCGTCCACCACAGTTCAATTTTAACCTCTTGGGCATGCGCATGTTTTGCAATATTCGTTAAAGCCTCTCGGCAGAGCCACAAAAGCTGTTGTTGAAGAATGGGCAGCAAAGCGTCTTCCGGACCATGATTCATCACTTGAACCTTAAAACCGGCTTGGCGACTGAGGACTTTCGCTTGGTCACGCAGCACCTGGGTGAGTGGGATTGTATTGGTGGGCATTAAAGCGGCTAACATACCACGGATTTGTTCGTAAGCCTCATTCGCTACATCACGCATGCGCGCTAAATCTTGATCAAGATTGTTTATTCTCTGCACTGGCGGATGGCCAGCAATTTCATCGAGCTTTAAATGTAAATAGCCAAGGCTCTGGCCTAACGAGTCATGCAAATCGCGCGCAATGGCCATCCGTTCTGTCATGCGCGCCTGCTCGGCTTGTTTGCGTGGCCGGATATCGCGCACCACGGTTTGCATGGCCGCTTGGCCATGATAGGTGATGGGAATGGTGACCATTTCCACATCAACACTTGTGCCGTCCGCTTGAACGAAACACCCTTCCGCCAGAGGGGCCCCTTTTGTTTCCTGTTTAACCTGTTGTAGCCTGGCCTGCACCGCATCTACACTGTCAGGATGAACCAAATCTAAGAGTGATTTCCCGATAAGCTGATGTGCGCCGTCTGCGTTGAGCAGCTTTACCCCAGATGGGTTTATATAGAGGAGCTTATCCTCGGTATGGATGACTATGGTTTCAAAAGTGAGTTCGACCAGATGACGATAGCGTTCTTCACTTTCGCGTAACGTCTGCTCAGTTTGCTGGCGTTCTTTGATTTCGGCAAGAAGATCAGCCGTCCTAGCCGCTACGTGTGCTTCTAGATCCCTATTGACCTTGCGCAGGTTATCTTCTGCCTTAGCGCGCTGTTGAGCAATGATAAACACCAGGACAAGGATGCCAGTAAGCATGGGGATTTCGATCAGTTCTTCAGCTGGGATATTGCCAGCTAGAACAAAACTGAACAAAAGCGCAGTTGTCATAGCCATATAAATCGAAGAGCGAAGGACAAAGGTCCTAAATGGCCAGTAGAAAGCGCCAAAGGTTAAGATGAAAAAGACAAGATGAAAGTAGAATATTTTTGCATCGGTTAATACGAGTAGCAGAGTATTTAGCAATAATGCCAGATCCAGAAATTTAAGCCAGGGTCCCGTCTGCAAACAGCTAGAAATATTCTCGCTAATAATGGATTTAAATGCATCGGCTCTACTTGTCAACATTTTTTTTGTGGTAATCATAAATATTATTTCCTCAATGAAATTTATGATAATCTATACACTCTAGGCTAACAGAACACAATTTATAAAAATCATATCCAGAAATAACTTTAATTCATCTGCTTAAATATCTTCTCACCTTATGTCCGGTATGTAATGCTGTTAGGCAAAAATGTTCTGGCTATCTATGCTTACAAAACAAACTCTACCGATCCCTACAACCGCTTGTAAAAGGCACAATTTGTGCCTTTCCCACGCGCTTGTCGGGATCGATGGTGAGTAACGTCATAAGATAGTTACTTATATTTCATGGCAACCGAAAGCCAAGCCAAGAATTAACTGCGCATGACACAATGCATAAGATTGCATTTCGGGAGAGATGAGAACCTAAACAGTTTGCTCTAGCTACTTATAAACGCGCGAACTTATATTTTATCAATCTAAAAGGAGTTTTGTGATTTGACGACCAACGTTTGAAGTATCCACTCACTGGCTATAGCCAGTGTCTATGCCCAATGTCTACAATGACCCTACGCTTCAATACCGATTGCGCAACGGGTATATCATGATTGTATTATAAACTAGTAAAGATTGCAATCGATCTGCAAGTAAAAATGCTTACAAAACGCTGGCAATTTGTAAGTAGAAAATAATATCAACAAGCACAGTATTTTTATATGCATATTCACAATTAAACACAGCTAAACACATGATTAAACACTATAGTCAAATAAACACTATAGTCAAATAAACACATAGTCAAAAATTAAGCACAATATCTACTATTATAGCGCAAGGCTAGGTGCGATAGAGACGACAAGCCGAGCGAACGTGGCCTTACGATGAGCGAGCTAATGGACAAACCATTTAAAAGGCGCACCGATCATGCTAGCTGTACACAAGAGCAATTGTGCGACTTTTAAGGGTTTTACCTATAAGTAACATGATGACGTTTTTGGTAGTAGCGCACGAAACGGAGCGCGGTTGCGGCATTGAACAGCGGTTTTGGCAAAACACTGGTGCACCCAACAGCCCTTTCAGATACACGCCGCTCCACGACCATTGCGTCCAGCGGCGAAAGGCCGGCGCAAACAGCTTGACGTAGGCCGCCAATGCTTTCACAAACTGCTCCACGTTCTTGCCCGACAAGTGGCATTCGGGCGCAGGACAACTCTCAATCAGCTGTTCTTCGGTTATAATTCTATTCAGCATGGTATTCGCCTCCTTTCCACTGTCCCGTGGTCGGTATACAATACCATGCGCTTTGCTTTCAACGGCTATTCGGCCCCTAATGAACTCAACCTTGCGCTGAATATTAAGAAGTAACCATGAAACTCAAGCCGATTAAGAATGAAGAGGATTACCAAGATGCTTTGCAAGAGATTGACCGACTTTGGGATGTTGAAGCAGGGACGACGGAGAGCGACGTATTGGAAATTCTGGTAACGCTGGTCGAGGCGTACGAAAAGCGATATTATGAGTTACCCCCGCCCGAACCCATCGCCGCTATCGAGTATTTTATGGAAAGTCGCGCTTGGACACGTAAAGACCTAGAGCCTTATATTGGCAGTCGTGGGCGTGTCTCCGAAATACTGGGCCGTAAGCGACCTTTAAAACTCGCCATGATCACCGTTTAGAGCAGGGCACGGGAATCCCAGCTTCGATTCTGATCCAACCGTACGCGACCGAGCAGGGTAACCTCGATACCGATGGTCTCCCCTTATCCAGCACCGATCATAGGGTGGCGGCTGACTGATGCTGAAGATCTAATTTTGATCCGCTTAACGCCTTCGGTGTGGCCGAAACGCTCATGAAAATGTTGGGAAATCATAACGGTATTATTAGAAATAACGATCCACGAAGTTACATGAAGTTACCCGAAGAAAAAGTAAAACTTCGTGTGTCTTCGTGGATTGTTTAAATTGTGGAATGGCCTAACAATTCTTTTTGTGTTCGTTATTTAAATATTGTCTCCATCTCATATTTGCCTGGCTCTTCCAAAAAACCAAACTTCTGGTTGATGGCGCGCATGGGTGCGTTGACTGTCTCTACGTCGGTAACGACGCGCGTTGCACCCTTTGCCCGAGCATAGTTGATGGCGCGTAGCTTGAGCGCTTGTATGATCTTCCGGTCGCGGTACGCTGCGTCCATGCCGGAGATCAAGGTGAATCCGGTCTGCTCCTCCTTGTTGTAACTGATGGCCGACAAGCCCACAAACTTGTCGCCATCCAGTGCAATCATTTGTCCTTCTGGCTGAAACCACGAAGCGCCGAGGACGACCTTCTTCCAATTTTCATAGTTGATGTAAGCTCCGTCCGAGGCGGGGTCATCGAGCGCGGCCACGCCGTTGATGTCGTAGAGTTTGCGGATATTTTCTTCGGTCTGCTCCACGTCCGCAAAGGCGGTGAGGCGGATGCCCATTGCTTGGACCTGCGTCGTGATGGCAGCAAATTTGCGTTCGTCAAAGCGCTTCAGGTCAAGGATGGCGCGTAGCTGATGGCTACGGGGTGTGAACCCACGTTTTTCGGCAAAACGATAGTGAATAGGATCTCCTTCATGAACCTCAGCAAGGAGTGCATCCGCGGACTGCTCCCGAAGATAACTGCTCAGGTCATTCCACAGTTGGGCGCCGATGCCCTGCTGCCGGTGGGCCGGATCCACGACGACGTTGACGTAATATTGACGGGGTTTCATACTGGGATAGTGGCCGGCAAAGTTAAAACCGACCACCGCGCCTTTGTCGTTGATCGCTACCGCGTGACGCAGAATGCGCTCTGGCATATCGACATTGTGTTCATCGAGCAGATCCTGGGCCGCGGTCGTCTCAAACGCATCCGCCGAGAGCAGTTCCGCAATGCGTGGGAAATCCTCCAGTGGATTGGCAAGGCGGATACGGTCGATTACTTGGTTGGTAAATAGATCGTCGTTGGACGGACGTTGTTCGTTTAGCGTTTCTTTTGTCATTGCAAACGTCCTTTCTTTTAGCTTGTTGCGGGCACTGTACAGGCGATGACAGAGGCGGGTGATCGTATGCAAAAAATAATGGTTGAGTCACAGAGCGTACAGCGTCCGCAGAGATTCTCAGGGGTAAAGCTCTGTACTCCCTGTGGCAAATTTAGCTTTTTGCCCTGGACTCAACCAATTTCAATTCAATTCTACCAATGCTAAGGCGTAACGCCCTCGCGGACGAGGAACTCCCAACATTGAACGGGCGCTTCACCGAGCAGATCCCGCAGCTTCGTTTGTCGATCGGTAATCAGCGGACGCGGCTCGTCGTCTGCCGAGCGCTTCTCGCATAAGGTCCATCATTTGTTTGATAGCGCAGGTCATTTGATGGAGGAACGTTGGTAAGTGCGGCGTGCTTTTCCAGGTTAGCTTGGTCCATCTGCGGCTGGATCGATAGCCATGTGTAAAATCTATTCCGTGCCATGAGTGCAAACAAGCAAAACATGCTAAGTTGTGGAAAAACAGATGAATTAAGGCTGCCGCGATTCCCTCACAAAGCCACGAACGATGGGCGTGGATCAGTGGTTATCATGGCGCCAAGCCATGCAACGATTACATCCGCAACTTCGCTGAGATGGATCTTCGCCGCTTGGTGATAGGTGCGCAGATAGAGATCCAACCAAGCATGGGTTGGACGGTAGCTAATCAACAGATGCTCGACGGCAGCAAAACCATCACCGGCTAAGGCGATATCACCCAGTTTGAGCGCGGCAATGATTGTCTCGGCAATTGTCGCATTGATTGGCATCAACGCTTCTGTAACTGCCCCTTCGGCCACAAAAGTCCCCCAAACATGTGCCTCAATCAGTGTCCGCCGCGCCGCATAGTATGTCAACGTCTTTTCAAATCGGGTGGCGACTGTAGGCGGTGCTGGTGGGCGCGCATCTCCCCCGCGTGATGCTACGAGTAAGTGCTTTACATTTTCGACCGCATCCTGCAATGACCGCCCCAGAAAGATCCCCGGAATGCTCGCTTGTAGCGCAGGCAACTGATTAAAAATCGAGCCGCCATAACCGACCCAAACCTTTTCTTGTGTGAGCACGCGTGCCATGTCAAGCAAGGTGGCTGCGGTATGGAGTTGCTGCGCGGCCAGGATCACCAGATGTGGCCTGATCTGACGGATGGTCTGTGCCATGGCAACCACTGGGACATTAGCCCCCAAGTAATAGACATCCCAGCCTTTGCACAACAAAAGATAAGTTAAGAGCAGGGGGCTGAAAATGTGATGATCGCCTGGCGCACAGCCGATAACAATGCGTTCTGCCGCTTCCGGCTGTGGGGTCGCTGCAATGAGCCCGTCCAGTCGTCGCACGGCGAGGGCCGATGCAAAGTGCTCTTGCTGAACGGTAATTTCTCCTTGAGCCCACCGCTGACCGATCTGCGCCATCGATTTTTGGAGCAGATCGGTGCAGACAACTTCGGGGGGAAAGCGCGCAAAGGCTTGGGTCAACAGCTGCTCGGACGCTTGGCGATTGAAGGTCAGTGCGGCATCCGTCCAGCGCTGACGCAATTCATCCAACTGTGGACTGGATGAGGCTTCCGCCATGGCCGCCTTTGTTTGCGTCGGTTCAGGGATGCTTTCGGAAAAGGGACTAATCGCTAGATCAACCAATGTCTGCCAGCGCTCTGCCGCGTGCCGAATCGAGAGCCCTTCGGCCTGACGGGCAAGCAACCACTTGAGGGTATCAATGTCTTGTTGTGAGTACTGGCGATGTCCGCCATCGGAGCGATGGGGATTGGGCAGCCCATAGCGCCGTTCCCAAGTGCGAATGGTCGCTGCATTGAGACCAGTCGCGCGTGTCACAACCTTAATATTGTAGTGATGCTGTTGTTTGTGTTCGGTAGCCATAGGTCGGTTCATTTGGTGAGTATGCGCATACATTGGATTTTGCTTATTATAAACAATAGAAATGCACTCAGTTCTGGAAGCTTTGTTACAATTTTCCTAGAAAAGAATAAGTATTGACCAATATTCGGCATGCTTTGTGCTTTTTATATCATTCAATATTTATTCAAATGTTATTCAAATTACATATATGAAGATAAACCAGCGCGACAATTTGGGGGCAACAGTAGCCAGTCACAAATGCAAACCAGATCGAGCAATCAGTGAGCTAAGTCATATGACAGTAACATAGCACACTTTAGTCAGAACAAACGAAAGGTGACGAGAGCATGGTTTTAGACAAATATTTTGCACAAGTATCGTATGGGCACCAACCTGAATTGATTAAGCAAACTTTGGGAGATACCGCTACCGACACGCAGGTAATCGTAAAATTTACCATCGCTGTCGTCGTACATTGGCTGAAGCATTTATTTGCATTAGCCAGCCTACGCTTCGGGCAAGGGCTAGAAAACCTTTTGCCTACCCAGCCAAGGCATAGCTTGGCCTATGTTTTTAACCGTTCAACCGACAAGCCCCGGCGTTATTGAACCGACAAACTGATTTAAGTGAGGAGTAGAATGAAGAGAATTATACCATTTCTGCTTACCGCAACATTCTTCATGGTGAGTGCCTGTGGCGGCAATGATGAAGCGATCTCAACTGTTGCTCCGACGAGTACAGCTGTGGCGGTTGCCACTGTGGCCCCAACCGCCACAACCGCAGCCGTGGTGATCGAACCTACAACAAGTGTGCAGCCAGCAGCAGCACTCAACGTTGTGATGAACGATATCTACTTTGGTGAGACCAACGACAACAGTAGTAATCCACCCATTTGGACCGTAACCAGCGGTGCGGCGGTCACCGTAACCTTGGAAAATCGGAGTCTAGGCTTGCAACATAACTGGGCCATCAGCAAACTCGGTGAAGCGATCCCCGCCCCATTTGTTGGTGGCGATCAGATGGCGGTCGTTCTGCTCGATTCGGGCGTACTTGATGCCGGTCAGTCAAATACGTTTACCTTTACTGCGCCATTGCCAGGTGAATATACCGTAATCTGTACTGTCCCTGGCCACTATCCGGTTATGCAGGGTAAACTCGTTGTGGCGAATGGTCAATAGGGTAGACCGTCGCCAGTGAGTGGACTCGCTTACCAAAGAACGCTAGGCAACGCCAATTTGTGTAAAAGTTATTCGAAATAACCCGATTTGAATAACTTGTTCTGCTATACCAATCGTTCAAATTAACCACTTTATCTGTCCTACGAAGGAGTAGACAATGCCAGAACTATCTTTCGGTCAGTTCAATCTGACCTACAACATGCTGTCGTTTGCATTGGCAACAATGTTTGCTAGTTTCATTTTCTTCGTTCTCTCTCGGCAGCAAGTTGATCAGAAGTATCGTCCTGCCCTCGTGATGTCAGCTATCGTTGTCGCCGTCGCCGGCTATCACTATCTGCGTATCTTCGAAAGCTGGGAGAAAGCATACATGTTGGTCGATGGCCGCTATGCACCAA
>JBBRVA010000199.1:0-11072 GCA_038247295.1 Caldilineales bacterium
AGGGCAGGAAGGTGACGACCCCATCGCGCGTGACATAGGTGTCGAGACGGGGCTGCCAACCACCGTGGGCTTCACCAATTTCGGGAAAGAGGTCCGTGAGGGGGTCGATTGCTTGGGCATCCGTCAAGCGCAGTGCCTCTCCCGCGCCAACGAACAGCGCGTCGGGCAAGGTTCCGGCCTCAATCGCTGGCATAAGCTTGTCCACCATCGTGTTGTCGGCATCGCGCGAGATTTCGAGCGTTACACCGTTGGCCCCCGCCCATTCGTTGAGCTTGGTCTGCATTATCTCATCCGCCGGTGGAGCAAAGGTGTTCCACATCCAGAATGAGAGTGTCTTCGTTTGGGCCGGAGCGTCGCTACTGCCGGCCGGTTGGACAGGAGCCGCGCAGGCCACCAGCGTGGCACCGGCGGCCATCATCGCGCTCATCCGTAGGAAGTCGCGTCGACTCAGACTGTTCTTGTTCATCTTTTATTCCTCCTTGTGCGTTGACATTTTGCTACTTGGATTTTGCTGCTTGGATATAGGGTAAAACACTATTGAAAGCGGGGTGCAAGAAAATGAGAAGATTGGCAGAAGCTTATCTAGAATACGATCATTTTCAACCGAGTTGATTTCAATAGACAAGACCTAAATCGAATGCGATGGCCAAAATGTGGCCGAACGCGGGCAAATGACGCAGGAATGATTGATTGTGTGCAAATGAACAGGGAGATGGCCGTCAGTACTAATGGGATAGGCAGCACTGAAATTGACATTACTTCTAGCCGTGTTATTATTTTAACGTTCATTAGAGGGACTGTCAAGTAAGATACACGCTTTCTCAGCCAGGGATCTCCCCAAACATAACAACGTCTGTGCGATCAAATGGGCAGGCAGATCAAATTGTATATCAACTAGACAAGAGTTCTGGCCCTAGTCGGGGCGGGGACAAGGTCGTTCAGGAGCAATGTTAGATTATGAAACTTGCAGGAAAGGTTGCGCTGGTTACAGGCGCAGGCTCTGGCATCGGCAAAGCTGCCGCGTTGATCTTCGGCACTGAAGGCGCCAAAGTAGCAACGGTGGATCTTTTGTCCAACCGCGCCGAAGCAACAGCCGCCGAAATCGAGCAGGCGGGTGGCGCCGCTCACGGCATTGCCGCCGATGTGGCGCAGGCCGAGCAGATGCAACAAGCGATCGAAAGTACGGTGGCGCGTTGGGGGCGGTTGGATATTGTCTTTGCCAACGCCGGCATCAACGGCGTCTGGGCGCCGATTGAAGAGATCTCACCCGAAGAGTGGGATCAGACCTTGAATGTGAACTTAAAGGGCACATTTTTAACGATCAAGTACGCCGTGCCGCACCTAAAAAAACAGGGTGGGGCGATTGTGGTCACGTCGTCGGTGAATGGCACGCGCGTCTTTAGCAACAGCGGGGCGACCGCCTATTCATGTGCCAAAGCGGGGCAAGTGGTAATGGCAAAAATGTTGGCGCCCGAACTAGCACCTCACGGCATCCGCATCAACGCGATCTGCCCCGGTTCGGTGACGACCAACATTGGCGAAAATACGCACCCGCGTAACCGCGATACCGTTCGCTGGCCGGTGAATTTCCCCAAAGGCCCGATCCCGTTGGCCAACCATGGACCCGCCACCCCTGCCCAGGTGGCGCAACTGGTGCTCTTTCTGGTTTCAGATCAATCGGAACGCATCACCGGCACAGAAATGTGGATCGACGGCGCACAGTCGCTGGTGCTGGGATAAAGGAATTTACGATTTTTGATTTACGATTTACGAAATATCATTGTTGACCACGCCGGGTGCCCCTTGGGCGCGTAAATCGTAAATCAAAAATCGTAAATCAAAAATCAAAACCATTTACTTGAGGAGAAATCTACATGAACTACGTACCCTTCGGCGCCACCGGCGTCCAAGTTTCCGAACTCTGCCTGGGCACGATGATGTTCGGCGCGCGCTGTGATCAAGCCGAGTCTGACCGCATTTTGGCCACGGCGATGGCGCATGGCGTCAACTTTATTGACACGGCGGCCATGTACACCGATGGCCACACCGAAGAAATTCTCGGCCATATTCTTAAGGGCCGGCGCGACCAACTCTTCGTTGCCACCAAGGTCAACAGTATCGATCCGCAGGTGATCCGCACCAGCATCGATGAAAGCCTGGCCCGTTTGCAACTCGACTATGTGGATCTCTATCTGCTGCATTGGCCCAAGGCCGGTATGCAGCCGGCGGCGATGATGGGCGCCTTAAACGATGTGGTCAATGCAGGCAAGGCGCGTTTTGTCGGCTGCTGCAACTTCCCGGCCTGGTTGGTGGCGCACTTTAACAGTGTGGCGCAGGCCAATGATTGGCCACGCCTGGTTTGCAACCAGATTCCTTATAACCCGATCGAACGCGGTGTCGAGGTTGAAGTGCTGCCCCAAGCGCTGGCCGATAACATTGCGATTACGATCTATCGGCCACTGGTCTTCGGTCTGTTGGCGGGCAAATATAAACCGGGCGTCGCCATTCCCGAAGATTCACGCGGCGCGACCGATGTGCGCATCCCGCGCTGGTTGGAAAAATATGGCGAAGGCATCACCCAGTTTCAGCAATTCGCCGCCGATCGCGGGCTACACCCGGCCCAACTGGCGGTGGCCTGGCTGCGCTATTCGCCGGCCGTCACCACACCGATTGTCGGTGTCAGCTCAGCGCGCCAGTTGGAGGCCAGTTTCCCCGCTTTTGATGTCAATCTGAGCGATGCTGAATATGCCGAAGTCACCGCCATGTTCGACACCGCGCCCAAAGAAGAAGCCGGCGGCGCCTTCACGGGTTTGCGCCGCGATCTAAATTTAGTGGCCGGTTCAATTTTGTAAACACGGATTATGAAGAACACGGATTAAAAACTTAAAAAATCTGTGTTCTTCATAATCCGTGTTTACAGGAAATGAGTTTATAGATGGTGAACAACCTGAATCTCTTCGATCTTTCTGATCGCGTCGCCCTTATCACCGGCGCGGGGCGCGGGCTAGGCAAGGCAATGGCGTTGGCCCTGGCCGACGCGGGCGCGGATATTGCCATCCTCTACAACCAGAACTATGCAGAGACCGGCCGCGAGGTGAACGCCCGTGGCCGCCGTTTCCTTCCCATCCAACTCGATCTGTCGACCGCCACGCCAGAGCAGTTGAGTACAGTGGTACAACAGGTGAAGGATGAGTTTGGCCAGCTGGATATTCTTGTCAACAACGCTGGCATCATCCGTCGTACGCCAGCCGTTGACTACAGCGCTGAAGATTGGCGCACAACCATGCAGGTCAATCTGGACAGCGTCTTCTTTCTGGCCCAAGCGGCGGCCCGTGTGATGTTGCAACAGCCCGTGCAGAACGGCTTTCGCGGTAAAATTATCAGCGTCGCTTCGGTGCTCAGTTTCCAGGGTGGCATCCTCGTCCCCGCCTATGCCGCGGCCAAACATGGGCTGGATGGGTTGACCAAAGCGTTGGCCAACGAGTGGGCCGCGCACGCCATCAACGTCAACGCGATTGCGCCGGGCTATATGGTGACAGACAACACCGAAGCCCTGCGCGCCGATCAAACGCGCAGCCAGTCGATCCTGGCGCGCATCCCCGCCGGCCATTGGGGTGAACCGCATGACCTGGCCGGCGTCACCATCTTTCTGGCTTCTGCGGCGGCAAACTATGTCCATGGCACGACAATTGCCGTGGATGGCGGTTGGTTAGGGCGCTAGTGCCTGGGCAGCACCAATGGGCGTAAGGGCAACCAAGAGGAGAATGCAGATGGACGAACTGAATACGCGCATCCAGCAGGCGGCGGAAAGTATCCTGGAAAATGAGGCGCTGACTGATAATTTGGACGATCAAGGTGGGCAGGCGCTGCTCGATTGGGGGGTTGCCCTGGCTAAACAAGTTGCCCAGACGACCGCTGGCATGGATGAAACTGCGGCAGAAGCGGCTATGGCCGACAAGCTGGCGGCCATCCGCCGCTTGCTGCGTGCCGTGAACAAGCGGTTTGACCCGACGTTGGTTGCCGACCTGAAAACAAACGACCAGGCAACCGCGGAGGCTAATACCAAATTACTGGATCAAGCAGTTGAACAGGCGGCGATCATTCTTGCCCCTCATTTTACCCAACCTACAGCCGAACAACAGGTGAGTGTTGTTGAACAGATCTTGCAACCGCTGGCTACGCCATCGGCCTTGATTGCCAGTTTGCGCAGCTTTATCGATCAGCATACAGCCGCCCAACCTGCCGAGCCTAGTGGCGATGCGTTGCCCGCGGCGCGAGCTACGCCAGCCACCGATCTTGCTGTAGACATACCTGCGCCGGTGCAAGCGGTCACAACCGATCCTGTTACGTCCATCCCACCCCAGCCGCCGATCACAGTGGGAAAGCCGGTCGCAAACCCCGTGTCATCAAGCCCGATCCCCGCGCCTGCGCCGGCAGAGGAAGACTTGACGCCAGCGTCCAGCGCATCCCAGCCAGATTTGGCTTGGGCGGGGCGCCTGTTCAATAACCTCCGACGGTTTTTGCGCAACGCCAATCCATCATAGTTCAGTCGCACATTCATCAGAATCCTGAGGCCAGGCATGAGCAGACAGCGTAAAAAGAGATCACCAGCGAACAATCGGCTCACAACAATTTTGGTCATTGGATTTCTGATCCTGGCCGTCTATTTTTTTATCAGCGGCGAAGATCCACTAGGCATCTTCACGAACCCGCCGCCCGTGGCCGAAGTGACGCCAGAAATCACGCCCGTTGCGGGCGGCGGTGATTGGTGGCAGGTCTATTTTACCGACCCGGGTGACCGCACCAACCGCGATGTGGCTGGGACGGTCGCCGAGAAGTTAATCGATCAGATTAATGGCGCGCAAAAAAGTATCGACATTGCCGCTTTCGAATTCAACTTGACGCCGATCGCAGAAGCGCTGCTCGCCGCGCATGAACGCGGCGTGGTTGTGCGTTGGGTGACGGATGACGAGAATGGCATTGAAGTGGACGGCGAGGAAGATCACGGCCAGTTTGCGATGCTGGAAAACGCCGGGATCGAAGTGAAAGATGACGGGCGCGGGGCGCTGATGCACAACAAGTTCTGGATTTTTGACCAGCAGGCGGTGTGGACAGGGTCGATGAATGTGACCGTCAACGATGTTTTTCGCAACAATAACAATGCAATCTTGTTGGCATCGCCCCTCCTGGCCGCGATCTATGAACGTGAATTTACGGAAATGTGGGGTGGTGCGTTTGGGCCCACTTCGCCGTCTACCGTGGATGAGCAGACGGCCACCATAGATGGCACACCGGTGCAGGTCTACTTTGGCGCCGAGGATGAGACGATCAGCCACTTGGTGCCGCTGATTGACAATGCCCAGCAGCAGATTCGGTTTATGGCTTTTTCGTTTACCGCTGATGATCTGGGCGCGGCTATTTTGGCCCGTGCCGAGGCGGGCGTAGATGTACAGGGCATTTTTGAAACACGCGCTAGCGAGACAGAATTTAGCGAGCTGCCGGCTTTGTTTTGTGCAGATGTGCCGGTGCGCCAAGATGGCAATCCAGGCACCTTTCATCACAAAGTCTTTATTATTGATGATGCGATTGTGGTGACCGGTTCGTTCAATTTCTCGGAAAATGCGGATAGCAGCAATGACGAAAATGCGATTGTGCTGAACAACCGCGACATTGCGACCCTCTATCTACAAGAATTTGGCCGCCGCTGGGATGAGGCGATCCAGCCAGATGCGGCGGAAATTAATTGTCCGTAGATAGGGAAACAGGTAGACAGGGAAACAGGTAGATAGGGAAACAGGAAGATAGGCAGACAAGTTTATCCACCTGTTTCCCTGTCTACGCCATTTACCTCACTCCTTAAACCCCACACTATGTAGTTTAACCTTTATCGATCAGGAAAGGAATGCTTTTACCATGAAAATTACCAATGTTACCCCGATGGTGTTGGGCACCGAATGGCGCAACATCACCTTTGTGAAAGTAGAAACCGACGAAGGGTTAGTGGGTGCAGCCGATGTGCGGGCGCTCAATCACACTGATGCCGTCAACGGTTATTTGCAAGAGGCTGTGCCGCGCTATGTGTTGGGCGCCGACCCGTTCAATATCGAACACCTGGTCAACCGCATGTACATCGAGGATTATGGCCGCGCCGGTGAAATTGTGATGACCGGCATCGCCTTGATTGAGACCGCCTGTTGGGATATTGTCGGCCAGGCGCTGGGTGTGCCGGTCTACAAATTGCTGGGTGGCACGCTGCGCAACAAGATCAAGGCCTATGCCAATGGCTGGTACACGGTTGAACGTTCGCCGCAAGAATTCCATGCCGCGGCCAAGCGGGTGGTGGAAAAAGGCTATAAGGCGCTCAAGTTTGATCCATTCGGCGCCGGCTTTATGGAGATGGAACGCACCGAAAAGCTGCGCTCGATCAGCCTGGTGGAAGCGGTGCGCGATGCGATCGGCCCAGATGTCGAAATCCTGGTCGAGATGCACGGGCGCTTCAACCCAGTGACGGCGATTGAGATGGCGCGCGAACTGGCCCAATTCAAGCCCAGTTGGTACGAAGAGCCGGTGCCGCCGGAAAATACTGCGGCTATGAAAAAAGTGGCCGACGCGATTGCACCGCTGGGCATTCCGATTGCCACCGGCGAACGGCTGCACACCAGCTTCGAATACCGCGAACTCTTCGAAATGCAGGCCGCCGATATTATCCAGACCGACATTACACACTTTGGCGGTATTCTCAATACCAAGAAGGTCGCGGCTTGGGCGGCCAACTATTACATGCTCATGGCGCCGCACAACGTGGGCGGTCCCTATTCCACTGCGGCGGCGCTCCATCTGGACGCCACGTTACCCAATTTCAAAATCCAGGAGTATTTTAACGACTTTTCCGAAGCCTTTGTCAAACAAGCGGCGACGGGTCTGCCCGAAGTGGTCGACGGCTACTTCGATCTGCCCACCGCGCCGGGATTGGGTTTGACCCTGAACGAAGATCTGATCAAGGAACATCCGCAGCGCAAGTTACACTTTAACCTCTTTGCCGACGACTGGCACAAGCGCGACGCCAAGAAGTTTTAAGGCAAGTGGGTTTCTTCAATCTCCATTGCTGACAAAAACGATGGGCGGCCTTGGCCGCCCATCGTTTTTGTCAGCAATTTGTGCCATCCTCACGCGGCTGTGTTGTGCTAAAGCTCGAATAAGACGGGACCGGCCTAATGGATCGGCGTGACTGCCCTACGTGGCTTATAGGCTAGTTGCCAACCAACCCCATTATGATTACACTGTAGCTAAGCCGATCCATCCAAGCTTTTAACAGGGTATTTAGTAGCGTGAATTTGACAGGGTAGGAGTCACCATGATCACTGGCGTCTCGTATATGGGCCACCACAACCCCAAACACCTCGCGACCGATCTGCGTGCCATGCGCGATCTGCGCCTGGATGATGTTTTTGTCTGTTTGCAAGAAAATGATTTTGTCCACTTCACCGGCAAAGTTCACTTTACACCCCAGATTGCCCGCGATCACGGTGTTCGCCCGCTGGCCCTCTTTTGGGGTGCGCTCAACCTTTTTGGTGGCGGTCGTTCCAGCCAATTCTTGCTCGAACATCCTGAATGTTTTCAAGTCCGGCGCGATGGAGCGCACTGGCCGGCCGGCTGTTATGTCAACCCAGTCGCCTTACGGCGCATCCAGGAGATGATCGATATCGCGGCGCAGGCGGGTTATGCCGGTTACTTTGTCGATGAACCGACGCCGCTGCGCGAATGTTATTGCCCTGCTTGTCGCACCCGTTTTGCCGAATGGTACGCTGGCGACCTGGCCAACGCCCCGGCCGATCAGCAGGAAGCCTTTCGCCAACGCTGTGTGGTCGATTATATTAAAACCGTTGCCGACTATTGCAAAATGAACCATCCAGCCTTAGAAACCTTCTGCTGTCTGATGCCACATGACCATGCGCTATGGGAAGCAACGGCCCAAATCAACAGCTTGGACAATTTGGGCACCGATATTTATTGGACGAACAGCGATCAAGATGTGGAAGAGATGGCGCCCATTATCGACCAGATGGCCGCCGTTACACAGCAACACAAGAAAACTCACCACGAATGGCTAGAGTGTTGGCGGGCGCGCCATGGACGCGAAGATCGCATCCGCACGCAGGGCGAAGTGATCGTGCGCCAGCAACCCGACGCCCTCTACGTCTGGGCTTGGGAAGGGCAGATTGGCACGTCGGAGAGTTGCGACGATCCGGTGTTGGCGTGGGCAAAGGCGTGTGAAGTCTTGCGCATGGCGAAAGAAAAATAATCCAACCACGGATTCAGACAACAACGGATAATACAAACCCGGATGCTGTCAATCTAGCGCTCCGTTAAGCCAATAGCGCGGCGAACTGGGTGTATCCGTTGCTGTCTGAATCCGTGGTTGTATTTTAGAAAAGGAAACATCTAATGAAAATGAGAGCCGCCGTTGTGCGGGAAATCGACCAATTAACAATCGAAGAAGTGCTGCTGGATCCACCGCAGCCCTACGAACTACTCGTGCGCATTCGTGCCGCCGGCGTCTGTCATTCGGATCTGCACACCTACCGCGGTGAATTGCGCGCCGTGCCACCGCTGGTGCTCGGCCACGAAGGCGCCGGTGTCGTCGAAGCCGTGGGCGCCGATGTGACCAAGTTCAAACCGGGTGATCGGGTGATGGTCAACTGGGTGCCGTCGTGTAACAGTTGTCCCACCTGTCTGCGCGGCCAACCCAATTTGTGCGAACGGCTGCCCGGCACGACCTTTCAAGCGTTGCTGCCCGACGGCACGACGCGGCTGAAAACCCTGGATGGGCTCACGCTTAAACATTATCTCAGCTCGGCAACCATGGCCGAGTATGCCGTCATCGACCAAGCCGGGGCGATCCTGATTGCCGACGACGTGCCCTTTGATGTGGCCGCCGTGACCGGTTGCGCGGTGATGACAGGCATCGGTGCGGTGATCAATACCGCGGGCGTCGAACCGGGCAGTTCCGCTGCGGTCTTTGGCTGTGGCGGCGTCGGCTTGAGCGCGATTATGGGCTGCAAATTGGCTGGCTGCTACCCGATCATCGCTGTCGATGTGATGGAGAGCAAACTCGTCTTCGCCCGCCAGATGGGCGCTACCCACACCGTCAATGCGCGCGAAACCGATGCGATTGACGCCTTAAAAAAATTGACTCGTCTCGGCCCCGATTATGTTTTTGACAGCGTCGGATCGAGCACGACGATCGGCCAGGTGCTCAAGGCGGTGCGTCCAGGTGGTGCAGCCACGGTGATGGGGATGCACGCGATCAAAATTGACGTGCCAATCTCGGCCGGCGCGCTGGTCGCACAGAACAAAAAACTGCTCGGCTCCTTCTTTGGGTCGGGCCGTCCGCACACCGATCTGCCAATGTTGGTTGAGCTCTACCGCGCCGGCCGCCTACCGCTGGATGATTTAATTACCAAGCGTTATGCGCTGGACGAGTTGCCCCAGGCCTTTGCTGATATGGAAGGCGGCAATGTGGCCCGCGGTGTCATCATTTTTGGGGATTAACCGAAAAGGCTATGTGTGCTATACCGCGCACGCAGATACCACGCTACCAGGGCAAGGGCACTTTTATGCTAAATGTAGATGACCTGATTGAGTTCTACCACTTTGAACCACTTCCCGTTGAAGGCGGTCTCTTTCGACAGGTCTATGTGTCCCCCGAAACCGTTCCTCAAACCGCGCTGCCAGAGCGCTACGCCCACGATAAACCCTTAGGCACCGCCATTCTTTATCTGTTCACGACCGATCCCAACTCATTCTCCGCCATGCACAAGCTGCCCAGCGACGAAATCTATCACTTCTATCTGGGTGATCCGGTGGAGTTACTGCAACTTTACCCAGATGGCCACAGCGAGCGCGTGATTTTGGGGCAGGATATACTCCACGGTCAACACGTGCAATATGTCGTCTCGCGCGAAGTCTGGATGGGATCACATCTCTTGCCCGGTGGCCAATTCGCGCTGATGGGGACGACGATGGCGCCCGGTTTTACCAATGATGATTACATTGGCGGCGAACGCGAGGCACTGATTAAGCAGTATCCAGAAGAAGCCGATCGGCTCACCCAGTTAACGCGGCCGGGTGAGCCGCTCTCGATGCCGTGAATGCTGGCCTGACAGAAGCCAAATCAACCAGGTTGCTGGGCGGCTTGCTCTTCCATTATAATGCCAGTACGATGAGGTAAGTTCTAAAGGTAAGACTTCCTCAAGACTTCACCAGTACGGTCATGATGCATCATGACCGTACTGGTGAAGTGCCTAATCCATGCGCAAGCTCTAGCGCTGTAGTAAGAGAGATGAGGGTAAACTCATGGCACAAGCCGCGCCTGCACGTTATGTCGTCGCCACTGTGGCTGATCTGCCACCTGGGCAGCGCAAAATTGTTACGATCAATCGGCGTGAGATCGGTGTTTTTAATGTGCAGGGCGAATTCTACGCGCTGCGCAACCTCTGCCCGCATCGCAGCGGTCCCTTATGTAGTGGGCGTGTGCGCCCGCTTGTTGTCACCACCGGCGTCTACCAGCGTGGGTATGAGCGCGAGGGTGAGATCCTCAAATGCCCCTGGCACCAGTGGGAGTTTGACATCAAAACGGGGCAGGCGCTCTACGACGAAAAATTGCGCGTCAAGACCTACCGGGTCGTTCAAGAAGGGGAGGACGTTGTCCTCTATTTATAGTGAGTAAACAGGTAGACAGGGAAACAGGTCGTCATCACCTGTCTACCTGTTTCCCTGTTTACTTACCTAACGAATCCACAGGAGGCAAGATGCTAAAATTTAGACAGTGGCTATGGTCTGGGAATATCGGTGTTGGATTAGCGCTCGGTTTATTGTTCTGTGCGGGCACATTCTCTGTCCGCTCTGCTGTCGCTGCTGGAATCGAACAGCAACCAACCCAAGCCACCATCCCCTTAGCGCAGGTGGTGCTAACGCCGACGAAAGATAACACACTCTACGAAAGCACAACCGGTAGCACCAGCAACGGCGCCGGTCAACATCTTTTTGTCGGCCAAACATCCGGCGCGTCG
>JBBRVA010000200.1:0-11063 GCA_038247295.1 Caldilineales bacterium
ACAGAACAGGCCCCGGATCTCTTGCCCATCCAGCGTAGCCAAATCTTTGACAGCCTACGCCCCTTGGTCCGTCAACTCGATGACAGCCTGTTGACCCAGCAAATCGACGAACTGGCCCGTAATCCATTTTTACAACCGGCTGGACTGCTGCTGCATGGTACTTTTGTTAATTTAGCGGAACCATTGCCCTTTGATGAGACTCTGACCGCCGCTGTCGCCAACCGTCAACTGCGGGCTCGCCAACTGGCCGAACGTATCCTCTTCACCAAAGGCGTCGACATCGAGCCAGAGCGTCTTGCGTTGTACCAGGCATTGGTCGAAGAAGATCGCCTGCGCTTAGAAATGGTCAATCGGTCTTTGACAACCGGTATTTCGCTAGGACAACAGTTTTGGCTCCTCCAAGATCAGCGCGCTTGGATCATTCAAAAACTGCGCATTGCGCAGGGTGCTTTCGGCATTGCTCTGGTGCCAGAATGGGAAACCAATCTCGCTTCGCTCCGCCAGGAGCTTTCTACCGTCACTGGGCGTCTGCATGATGTCATGAACGCGTTTGCAAACCAGACTACAGGCGTCGATCAGGCGATGTTGCAAGTGGCTGCGCTCAAGTGGTTGGCCCTACAAACAGAAGTTGGATTTTATCCGGATGCCTCGGTCGACGACATTGGCAATCGTTTGCGGACGGCTCAAGCCCAACTTGCCCAGTTAAACGGTCCCCTGGCCTTGCCGGTGGCCTACATTGCCGATGCTGTGCCACCGGGCTTTCGCATCCAACCGGCTAATTAGTCGTTCGCCTGCTTGATCTTTCGGCATTCAGTAGGCAATGACTGATTAAATATCCTCATGCCCGTTTTCTATGATCGAACTGGACGATTTATCCCAACTCTATGCACTGGACCGTGATCACCTGTTGGTGCGCGCTGGGCAAGTGAGCGAACGGTGGTCGATGGCCCAAGTCGCGTTCGCCGCCTTCTCTGCGCAACATGATCTAGAGCAATTTAGAATTTCTAACCAGGATACAGTCACTATTTTATCTATCGTTTTAATCTTGCCGCCTGAATTAGTTGGCATCGGTCGGGCAGTGCGCTCACTTTGCCACCAATCGGCCGTATTACCATTGCGGCTAAACCTGATCCTTTGGGATCCTGACCTGCACCCTGGGCAAATTTCTGCACCAGCTCTGGGGCTTTCAGCCGTACCGCCCGCTACGTTGCATCAACTTTCCGAGCTTAATACGCTTGTTCCACTGCTCGATCTATCACCTTTTATCAGTGCGGATCAACATCCTGCCCAGGTCTTTCTCTTCCTGCTCGCGCTGCTCGACCAGTGGTCACCGCAGCCTGTTCTAGCAACGGCCGCAACCGCGAGCTTGGATCAACTGATCGCTTTAATGGCAACCTGGACACCTGGTATTCCGACCGCTCAAAATCAGGCCAAGCAACTTGCCATCCAACTGCACGAACGGCTACCCTTTTTCTGGGGCGCTGGCCCTTTGGCTGCCATTGCCGAAGATTGGCGCCTGCGTAGGCTTTGGTATGCCGAAGCGATGGCTTGGGCTGCGCCTACCGATGAACTTGTCCGGCTCCAGGTGATGGCGCGCTTGCCACGCTATTGGTTCAATATTGTCACCTTTGTTCATCTAACATCCAGTTTACCAAACTATTCTCTCATATCGGCAGAAGCGAAGTTGGACCGTTTGTTTACGATTCGCCGCTTATCCAGCCTGCGCGTTACAACGCCGGACGAACTGACGCTTGCCGGCGCACTTTGGTATTTGCTAGAATTGGGCGAATGGCTTGCCCTCTACGCCGCTGCGCTCTATAACGTAGAGCCCGCGGAACGCGTTCCATTACAGTTTTTACAAGATGGAATTTAACACCCATTTTTGTGCGCTTTGTTAAGTTAAGCTTGATGCGTAGGGTATGCGTAGGCTAGCGGTCTGAAAAACCGATTTGACATCCACTTCATCAACCGTTATACTATCTATCATCTGAAGCGTATTCAATGTTGAATATTTGTTAACAATATTTATTAACACTGGCTTTAGCGCTATTTGTATCCGACACTTCATTCATAAACACTAGATTAACACTGAATTTGTAAACGTGGTGTGGATCTTTTGTACTAGCGGACCTGTAGAAAGGCAAACCACTGGTGTCATACAAAGTAGTTGAAGAAATAAACCTGACAAAGGTTTCAAGCGCGCATCTTTATATCTAGCACCCAGGCGTCCCACTGCCTGGGTGTTTTTTTGTAATTAGAGATGTTTTTTTGAGTGGATTTTCGGCGCAAATTGCTCCCAATTATAGAATTTGCTTTACATGTTTCAAATTTACCTTCTATCTCACTAGGAAAGGATGTAGAAATGGATTCGACAGCGAGCAGAATTGTCAAAGCACGACAGTATGCCGAGGAACGCGATCGCCGTATTCAGGTGATTAGTGTTGAGGTCGAGCTGCACGGTGACAACGGCAACCATTTGATCGATTATGAAGGGGGTGAATGGGATTGCACTTGTGAGGAATTTCGCCTGCGCGAAGTATGCGCCCACGTCATGGCGCTGGAAGAGATTTTAGGTAGCGCCGTCGAGCCGGCGACCAGCATCGTGCCGGGCATTCACTCTTCCGCCAGCCGCATTGTCAAAGCACGCCAATATGCCGAAGAGCGCGATAAGCGCATCCGAGTGCATGAATTCGAAATCCAGCTCCACGGTGACAATGCCGACCATCGGATCACTTACGACGGTGGCGCTTGGTACTGCACTTGTGAGGAATTTGCGCTGCGCCAAGTCTGTGCGCATGTCATGGCACTAGAAGAGATTCTGGGCGACGCCGTTGATCCAGCGCTGATGGCCACGCCTAGTGTGAATTAGGGTAGGCTCCGCTTAGCAAATTGTGCCAACCGCTGTTTTCGGCAGCGGCAAAAAGCTCATCGGTGAAAAGTGGGCAAACCGATGTTTTTTCGACTGATAAAACACCGTCGGCATTGAGCGGTAATGCCGACATTGGCCGCTCAGTTGGCACACTTGCGGTTGATGAGTGCTTAGGGTAAAGTATAACAAAGACGACTTCATCGTAAAGTTAATTTAATCGATAAAACAGACGTTGCTCCAATGTGATTGGGGCAACGTCTGTTTTTATCTCGGAGCAGCAATAGAATTATGCTTAAAAGTTAAGCACCTAAATCGTAAACAAATTGATCCCTGTTACCTTTGGTTTTTGGTACGCGCGTGTGATATGCTAATGGCTGATGTGTAGGGTTTTATTCCGGCTCTGGGAATGCAATAGAGTGGTGTATCCAAGTAGCAAATAAAAGAGTAATTTTGAAACGATCCTGGCAATTGCTGATCGGCTTTGCGATCAGCGCATTTTGTATCTATCTTGTCTTGCCCGGTTTGCACCTGGCCGACGTGGGGCAGGCGTTGCGCAGGGCCAACTACTGGTGGATTGTACCTGGTGTTGCCGTCTATTTTGTTGGCCTGTGGGTGCGCAGTTGGCGCTGGCACTATACCCTGCGCCATTTTAAAGCCATCCCCATCGCGCGCCTCTTTCCGCTGGTCTGTATCGGCTACTTTGGCAACAATGTTTATCCGTTCCGAGCTGGGGAATTCATTCGCTCTTATGTGCTCAAACGTAAAGAAGATATCCCGATCAGTTCCAGCCTGGCGACAGTGATCATTGAGCGGGTTTTCGATGGTCTGGTCATGTTGATCTTTGTTTTTTTGGCCCTGCCCTTTGCCCCTGCCCTGCCGGCCGTTTATCGCAACCCGGTGATCTGGCTCACCGTGCTCTTGTTATTAGCGACGGCAATTTTTATCTGGATGGCTGTGCAACCTGCACGCATGGCTCAAGTATACAGTTGGCTGGCGGATCGCCTGCTGCCCGCACGTATCCGATTGCGTACGGATGAATTCTATACTCGTTTTATGGCCGGTCTGCACAGCCTCAGTCGGCGCGAAGATGTATTGATGATCTTCGGCACCAGCGTCGTGATCTGGCTGATCGAAACTATAAAATATTGGTTTGTGATGCACGCTTTTGATTTCCAAGTCAGCTTTTTGGCGCTGATGTTGATGAATGGGTTGGTTAACCTAGCAACAACCCTGCCTTCTGCACCCGGCTATGTGGGGACATTTGATCTACCCGGCATTGGCGTCTTATCCGCTTTTGGGGTGAATGAGAATGTGGCCGCGGGCTACACCTTTACGTTGCATTTCGCGCTGTGGCTACCGGTAACTTTGGTCGGCGCCTATTACTTCTGGCGCGAACAACTCCAGTGGGACGACTTTGCACGCGCCCAACAGTCAGAGAAAAATAGTGTAAGTTCAGTGTAAGTAAAAAATAGACTAAATGGTTGTAAGATCGATAGAGATTATACTTTATTATAATAATGAATGGATTGAGAAAATCCCAATAGGAGTCCCGTACATATGAAAAATATTGCTGTTGCCGGCACCGGTTATGTAGGTTTATCCACGGGCACCTGTTTTGCCGATATGGGCAACAAGGTCACTTGTATCGATATTAACGAAGAGAAGATCAATATGCTGCGCCAGGGCCAGGTGCCTATTTATGAGCCTGGACTAAGTGAGCTGATCTTGCGTAATGTAAAAGCAGGACGGTTGCATTTTACAACCGATTATGCGGAAGCCATGGCCGATGCGGACTATGTCTTTATTTGCGTCGGCACGCCCAGCGGTGTCGATGGCGAAGCTGATTTGCAATATGTACGCATGGCGGCGCAGTCGGTAGCGCAACACATGCAGCACCCAATGATTGTCGTTAACAAGAGCACCGTGCCTGTAGGCACAGGTGATTGGGTAGCCGACATCATCACCCGCAGCTTGCCCGAGCCGATGCAGTTCGACGTGGTCAGTTGTCCCGAATTTACACGCGAAGGGTCTGCCATTCACGACTTTATGAACCCAGACCGGGTTGTATTGGGTAGCCGCAACCCAGACGCCGCCGAAAAGGTAGCCCAACTCCATCTACCGCTGCGCACCCGCATTGTGATCACCGACCTGCGCACCGCCGAGATGATTAAATACGCCAGCAATGCATTTCTGGCCACCAAAATCAGCTTTATCAACGAGATCGCGGCAATTTGCGAAAAATTGGGGGCAGACGTACAGGAAGTAGCCGTCGGTATGGGCTATGATAAGCGCATTGGCCCGCACTTTCTAAATGCCGGTCTTGGCTATGGTGGCAGTTGTTTTCCCAAAGATGTCAAGGCGCTGGAACATATGGCGCTAGTGCATGGTTCACACCCTTCGCTCTTGCGCGCTGTGATCGACATTAACCGTGATGCGCGCCGCTGGGCGTTGCTCACCTTGCGCGATCTGCTGGGTGGGCGGATTGCGGATCGGCGCATTGGCATCATGGGCCTCGCCTTTAAACCAAACACCGATGACTTGCGCGAGGCGGCTGCACTCGATATCAGCCGTATGTTGCAAAATGAGGGTGCCTTTGTCTCGGCCTACGATCCGGTGGCGATGGCCGGGGCGGCCCGGATGAATTCAGAATTGCATTTGGTCGAAGATCCATATGAACTGGCTGACAACGCTGACGCCTTGGTGGTCTGTACAGAATGGAATGAGTTTAAGCAGCTTGATCTAAGCCGCATGAAGAATTCGATGCGCCAGCCGATTATGGTCGATGGGCGCAATATGTACGAACCGGAAAAGATGCACGAATTGGGCTTTATCTACCGCGCTGTAGGTCGGGGAGCAAAACATACGAATGGCTTCTGATGCACTAATCAAAACCACGTTACGCAATGGCTTGCAGGTGATCCTGAAGGAGAGCCATGTCGCGCCGGTGGCCAGTTTTTGGATCTATTACCGCGTCGGCAGCCGCAACGAGTTGCCCGGTGTAACGGGGATCAGCCACTGGGTGGAACACATGCTCTTTAAGGGCACGGAACAGTTCCCTCGTGGCGAGTTCGATAAGGCGGTCTCGCGCGCCGGTGGCGTCTTCAACGGTATGACGTCGCAAGATTGGACTACCTATTTCGAGACCTTTCCCGCCGAGCGGATCGAATTAGCCTTACAGGTCGAGAGCGACCGCATGGCCAACTCGATCTTTGACCCGGAAGAGACCGAGTCTGAACGCACGGTGATCATCAGCGAGCGCGAAGGCAGCGAGAACAGTTACTTCTATCTGCTCAACGAAGAAGTGCAGGCATCCGCCTTCCGTGCTCACAGCTATCACCACCCAATCATCGGTTGGAAGAGCGATCTGTTGACGATGAATCGGGATGATCTCTACCAACACTATCGCACCTTCTACACGCCGAACAATGCGATCGCGGTCGCGGTCGGCGATTTTGACAGTGAAGCGATGCTGGCGCAGATTGAACACTACTTTGGCAGCTTGCCTGCTGGCCCCGCCGTGCCGCCGATGCGCGTGCAAGAGCCCGAGCAGCAGGCCGAGCGCCGCGTCATTTTGCGTGGCAACGAGCTCACCTCTTACTTAATCATGGCCTTTCACGCCCCCGAGGCGACACATGCCGATTTCTTCCCGCTGATCGTGATGGATGCCGTGCTCGGCGGGGCCAAGGGCATGGGCGTTTTCGGTGGCGGCACAAACAACCGCAGCAATCGCCTCTATCGCGCCCTGGTCGATACGCAACTGGCCGTCGATATTAGCTCCAGCTACCGCCCTACCGTAGATCCCGATCTTTTTAGCTTTTATAGCACCCTGGCCCAAGACGTTACTCACCAGCAGGTGGAAGATGCGATCTGGGCCGAGATCAAAAAGGTGCAGCAAGAAGGCGTCACCGTCGCCGAATTGACCAAGGCGATCAAGCAGACCAAGGCCCAATTCGCCTACAGCAGTGAGAGCGTCACCTATCAGGCCTATTGGTTGGGCTTCAGCGAAGTGACCGCGGACACGGCTTGGCTGGATAGTTGGCTGGATAAATTAGTGGCCGTCACCGCAGAAGATGTGCAGCGGGTGGCGCAGCAATACTTTAACAAAAATAACCAGACCGTCGGATGGTACCTGCCGGAAGACGCGGAATAACTATGCAACCATCAACCAAATCGCTTCCTAACCCCGACAACATCACCCGCGTCGTCTTCGACAACGGCATTCGGGTCCTGATCCGCGAAAACCATGCTGCACCAGTGACGGTCGTGGAGGGTTGTCTGCTTACAGGGGCGCTGCACGACCCGGCGGGCAAAGCGGGGCTAAGTAGCTTTGTCGCCAGTATGTTATCCCGCGGCAGCGCACAGTACGATTTTGACACCTTTAACGAGACGATCGAGTCGATTGGCGCCAGTTTGGGCGTGGGCAGCGACACGCACATTACGAGCTTTAGCGGCACCAGCCTGAGTGAAGATTTTTCCACCATCGCTACTGTACTAGCGGATATATTGCGCCGCCCTACCTTTCCCAGCGCGCATGTCGATCGGCTACGCGGGCAGAAGCTGGTGCGTTTACAAGAGCGCGAACAAGATACCCAGCAAGTGGCCAACCGTCGCTTTTACGAAGCCCTCTATGGGGATCACCCCTATGGCCGGCCGGTTTCTGGCTATATCGAAACGGTAAGCACAATTGAGCGCGCTGATTTAAGCGCTTTTTACGAACAACACTATACGCCTAACGGCGCGATCATCGTTGTCGTTGGTGATGTGCAGACGAGCGCCGTGCTCGATCTGTTGCACCAACACTTGGGCGATTGGCAAGGCCCGGCCGCCGATCAGCAAGTGCCGACCGTGCAACCCCGTCAAGCATCGCAGCAAGACTATTATGCGTTGCCCGGCAAGGTGCAGGCCGATATTATGTTGGGTTGTCAGGCGATCGCCCGCAACCATCCCGATTTCTATGCGGTACGCGTCGCCAATACCGTGCTCGGCCAATTTGGCATGATGGGGCGCTTGGGCGAAAAGGTGCGCGAGGAACAGGGATTAGCTTATTACTGCGGTAGCTCGGTTGACGCCGAGATAACCGCCGGTTCTTGGTACGCCAGCGCCGGGGTGAACCCAGAAAGCACGCAACAGGCGATCGAGAGTATCCTCGCCGAATTTGAACGCTTGGGCAGCGATCCGATGGCTGAGAACGAGCTAAAAGATAGTCAAGATTATCTGACTGGCGTGTTGCCACTAACCCTGGAGACCAACGACGGCGTTGCCTCGGCCTTGCTGAATATGGAACGCAATGGGTTGGGGCTGGATTACCTGCAACGTTACAATAGATTGATCTACGGTATAACGTGTGCCGACGTCCAACGTGTCGCACGCCAATATCTACGCACGGACCGTTACGCCCTGGTCGTGGCCGGCCCACCAGATGAAGAAGAGTAATGGGTTATGAATCGTTGGACACTTGCCTTTATTGCAATCCTCATCTTCGGCAGCAGTTGGCTTTGGGTCAGTCGCCCTGCTCTGATGGCTCAGGCCAATTCAAATAACCCGCAGCCTGCCATCGGCTATCCTGCGCCAGATTTTTCCCTGACGACATTGGATGATGAATCCTTTGTCCTGGCGGATCAGCGCGGCACACCGGTTGTGCTCAATTTTTGGGCAACGTGGTGTGGCCCCTGCCAGAATGAATTGCCAGCTCTCCAGGCCACTGCCGAACGCTATGCTGGCAAAGTGATGATCGTCGGTGTTGATCAAGGGGAAACGGCGGAAATTGTCAGAGCGTATGTCGACAAGTTGGGATTGACCTTTCCGACGCCCTTAGACACGGACAACGCAGTTGCCCATCGTTACAATGTGACGGGGATGCCGACCACTTTCTTTATCGACGCCGATGGTGTTATTCGTCACTTCTGGATGGGTGAGATGAACCGCATTACATTGGCCGAAGGCATTGCGAAAATCCTCCCCTGATCATTGACCTACGCAGTTCTTCAATCTGCATCTGCACTCCGTTCCGCCAGGTGGGTCAACAATACCCAGACTAACATTAGATCTGGCAGGGCATAGCTCGCGTCGATCAGACCGTGCGTCAGTGCGCCCACGATGGCAGCAAGCAATCCCAAACACAGCACAGGGTCAGCCGTCCGGCGCAACCCTTGCCATAACCAGCCAATCATCCGCCCGAAAAAAATTAACGCCAACGCCAACCCGGGCAAGCCCAACCGCGTCCACCAATCCAATATCCAGTTGTGGGGGTGATTCAGATTCGGCTCCTGCCAGGCAGTGGGCAAGATGTATTGGCTACGAAAGGCGTAGAGGAAATTGTCTGGCCCGACGCCCAGCAGAGGATGATCAAGCGCCATCTGCCAAGCGCTCTGCCAGAGTTGCAGACGTAGAAAGCCAGTACCCTGTTGAAAATCCAGCAGCCGTTGAAAGCGCTCCGTACCCAAGAAGGGCATCAAGGCCAGCAACGCCAACACCCCGGCGCCAGCGATCCACCAGAGTGGGCGGCGTGATTCACCCCGCTGCGCCAATAACACCCAGCCCCCGCACCACAGTGTGGCAAAGATGGCGGGGAGGCCAAGCAGCAGCCCGCCCTTGCTAAAGGTCAACAACAAGGCGACCGCTTGCAGCGCGGCCACACCACCCCAGCCCAACTGCGCGCGCCTTGATCGAGTAAAGAGCCCCAGCGCCAAGCTCACGGCCAACGTGCGCTCCAAATAAAGCGCCAGGTTATTCGGCGAACCATAGAAGGCTCGCACGCGCCATACACCCTCTGCCGTGATCACCATTTGACCACTGGTGTATTGCCATAAAGCCACTACAGCTACAACGACGCCTCCAGCCACCCACGCGCCGATTAGCAGCCAGCGGTCACCAGCCGCATCAACGGAACGATGCCGCAGCCAGGTGAGCAAAAGTGCAAAGAACGCCGCCGCCAGAAAGACGGTCCGCCATTCGCGCAAGGCAACACTGAATTGATCGGCGGCAAAGGTAGCGAGCAGCGCCCAGCTAGTGAGGGCGAGGAGGAAAACGGGATACGGGATACGGGATACGGGATACGGGATATGTGGTTGGGGTAAACAGGCCCAGTCGAAGGCAAAAAGCACAAATGCACCCAAGAGGCCAACATCGATCAGGTTAAGCGAGCGATGGGGAAGAATGGGCAAGGGAAATGCGTAGTAGAAGGGTAAGGCGAAAAGTAACGCGGCGCACCAGAGGGCAGGACGTTGCAAGGCAGCCCAGGCCAAGAGTGCTAAACCAAGCAGGGTCATCAGCCATTGATCAACGACAACGGCTCCGGCGATAAGCAGTATCCCAGACACTGCCCCGGCCATCGCCATGGCCTGCGCCCAGGCTGGTCGAATGAGCCGGTTGAGAGCAAGAGAAAATCGGACAGGAATCACCGGACCCGTCTGTAAAGCGGGCACGGCACGATAGGTGGTGATGACAGCACACCAGCCGCCAATCAGTAGCAATAAGATACCCGGCCAGCGGGCGAAGGGCAATGCTGGCAACGCATCCACTGCTACCGCGCGCAGCGGTTTTTGCCCCCAACTGCGCCAGACTTCGACACGGGCGACATGCGGCGTTTCACCATCCCCCGCCTGATGCACGCGCACCCATTCTTCACTCGTGCCACTTGCTCCCTGTTTTTCTGGCGCATAGAAAGTTCGGTAACCGGCGCTTTGTCCCTGGCTGTTATCATTCCCCGCCAGCATAGGCAATAGATTGGCCGGTTGGCCGTCCACCGTCACGTAGAGATAGCCCCAGTAGTCGCCCACGGCCAGCCGCAACGCCAGTTCTGCGCCGGTGTAGGCGAATGTCACCACGCCGGATGGCTCGATCCACGGGGCGGTGGGTTCGGCGGGGTCGGCGCCGGTGGCGTCGATACGCCAACCAGGGCTGTAGGCGAAAATGGGGCTGTTCATCGCCGCCATCTGGCCACTGTCTAGCAGTTCCACGACTCTGGGTTGGCTGACGGCGGGCACAGATGCCGCCGTGCTGGCAAGAAAGAGCCAGACGATCCCGGCGATGCCACTCAACGTCGCTAACCAAAATAAAGCGGTGCGGCGGTTTTTCGCTTGCGAATTGAGAAAGGACAGGCCGAATGAGGTTGTTTTGCGCATGTCCTAATCGTATCACCAGCCGCAGGGAACGACAATTCTGACGCTTTCGTGAGGCACAGCGCGCCTACTTG